>CAIWQV010000069.1 GCA_903914945.1 uncultured Methylophilaceae bacterium | reverse complement strand
ATTAAAACGATTAAAGAAGCATGGAAAGAACAAAATAATTTGGTTGTTAAAGCAGGCGGGCTTCATATTATAGGCACTGAAAGACATGAGTCTCGTCGCGTAGATAATCAATTACGTGGCCGTGCAGGTAGACAAGGTGACCCAGGTTCAAGTCGTTTTTACTTATCACTCGAAGACTCACTATTAAGAATATTTGCTTCCGACCGAGTGTCAGCCATTATGGAAAAGTTAAAAATGCCTGAGGGTGAAGCGATTGAGCATTCATGGGTTACGAAGGCTATTGAAAATGCGCAACGTAAAGTTGAAGGCCGAAATTTCGATATTAGAAAACAACTTCTTGAATACGATGATGTTTCAAATGATCAAAGAAAAGTGATTTATGAGCAAAGAAATGAATTGCTTGATTCTGACCAAACAAGTGAAACCATTTCGGCAATGAGGGCTGATGTAATTCGAGGGCTTATGCAAAGCCATATACCACCAGGTAGTATGGAAGATATGTGGGATATTTCATCACTAGAAAAGATTTTATTCTCTGATTATGGCTTAAGTTTGTCTATCAAAGGATGGGTAGATAAAGAGCCTCAGATTGATATAGAAGAAATGTATGACCGTGTGATTGCTATAGCTAATAAACAATACGAAGAAAAAGAATCTTTAGTAGGCAAAGACGTGATTCGACATTTTGAAAAAACAGTAATGTTACAAAGTATCGATCATCATTGGAGAGAGCATTTGTCATCACTTGATCACTTAAGGCAAGGTATCCATTTACGTTCATACGCTCAAAAAAATCCAAAACAAGAATATAAAAAAGAAGCTTTTGAATTATTCGGATATCTTTTAGATACAGTAAAAACTGAAGTAACGCGCATCACTATGGTGGTTAAAATAAAAAATGAGGCTGAAGTCGACGAGATTGATGAAAAAAATAAAGATGAAGTGAAAAAATCATCTAGGAAAAAAGATACTGCAGAAGACGGTTTGCCAAAGGTCGGTAGAAATGATCCATGCCCATGTGGAAGCAATAAAAAATACAAACATTGTCATGGCAGTCTAGAATAATTAAAAAAAGCAAATAATTTTGATTGAATCACCCTGTATTGGCGTCTGTTTTATCAATGATGAGCATCACTTTTGTAATGGTTGCTATAGAAGTAAAGAAGAAATTGCTGAATGGATGGCATTGACCGACATTCAAAAAAAAGAGGTTATCCAGCTTGCTATTCAAAGACAGATTGATCTAATCTCATTCTAGACCAAGCTCTTTTTCTTATATTCACATAAATCATAAATAACGCACTGTGAGCATTTGGGTTGCCTTGCAGTACAAGTATATCTTCCATGAAGAATCAATAAATGATGGGCATTTTTCAAGAATACTTCCGGAGTTGATTTCATTAATTTTTTTTCTACCTGAAGTACCGTTTCTCCGGGCGCTAGATTAATGCGATTAGCAATTCTAAAAATATGAGTATCGACCGCTATAGCGGGCTCATTAAAAATAGTATTTAGAATGACATTGGCAGTTTTTCTTCCAACTCCAGGAAGAGCTTCAAGAGAAAGTCTCTCTTTCGGCACAATCCCTTGATATTGAGCATGAATAATTTTCGCTGTTTCGAGTATATTTTTCGCTTTGGTTTTATATAAACCAATTGTCTTGATACAAGATTCAATAGCACTTAACTTCATCTGAGAAAGTTTTTCTGCATTAGGGGCTTTATTGAATAACAAGAACGTTGCTTTATTTACTGATTTGTCTGTAGCTTGTGCAGATAAAATGACTGCGATGAGAAGCTGAAATGGATTTTGATAGATAAGTTCTGTCGTAGGATTTGGCGTTACATTCGATAGCGCTTCAAAAATCTTAAATCGCTTTTGAGGATTCACGAAAAAACCTAACTAACGAGCTTCGATACGATTTTTTAATGCAATGAGGCAGGCTAAGCCAATAAAAGCCCCCGGAGGGAGTATTGCTAAAAGAAATCCTTGATAGTCACTAAAGAAATGGATAACAAGATTATTTGCTGAAGGCCCCAAGATAAGATCAATGCCGGATAACAAAGTGCCTTTTCCAAATAGCTCTCTTAAGGCGCCAAGAAAAGTTAATACCATTGCCAAACCAAGCCCCATAAAAAGGCCATCGAAAAAGGAGGGTGTTGTTTTATTTTTTGCTGCAAAAGATTCGACGCGAGCCAGGACAATGCAATTTGTTACGATAAGAGGAATAAAAATGCCTAAGGCCTTATAAAGTGGCTGAATAAATGCATGAATACTAAAATCAATGACTGTCACAAGTGCCGCAATGATAAGAATAAAAACAGGCACTCTAATTTCTGTAGGTATAAATTTTCTAATGGGAGATACAGAAGCGTTCGATAGCGCCATGACGATTGCGGTTGCAATACCAAGACTCAAGCCATTAATGACAGAAGTTGTCACTGCTAGTGTTGGACATAACCCAAGAAGCTGAACGACCCCAGGGTTTTGTTTCCAAAATCCATCTAATGCAATACCTTTAATATCACTCATAATTCAAATAGCCTTTTTTTATTTTCTTTGGCATAAAGAAGACTTTTGTAAGTAGATTTAATCACAGCGCGAGGAGTGATTGTTGCTCCGGATACGTAGTCGAAATCACCACCATCTTTTTTTACCGCCCATTCTTTTTCTGTCATTTTGTCTAAAGACTTAAGATCAAAATTCTTAATCCACTGACTCTTTTCAATTTCAATATAATCACCTAATCCGGGAGTTTCTTTATGTGTAATAACTCTCACACCTAGTATTTTATCTTCCTGGTCAATACCCACAAGCGTTTTTATTTCGCCACTATAGCCGTCAGGCGCAATCGTTTCTATAATTACCGCAATCACTTGATTATTTTTTTTAGCACGATAGATGTCAATGTTTTTTTTATTACCTATAAGGGGATTAGGCTCTACAGAAATAGTGTCCTTCACTAAATTATTATCATAAAGATTAGACGGGATTACTTGATTCAAAAATATACGCTTTGCTCTCGCATCGCTTTCTTCAATGGGCGTTTTTGTGACGAAATAAGAAATACTTAATGCTGTTGAAGCAAGCAATGAAAAAATAATCATGGCAGCAGCAGTGGATGAAATTTTTTTAAGGTGATCTTTAAACATAGAATTATTTATGACCAAAAATTCTTGGTTGAGTAAGGCTGTCTATGAGAGGCGCAAAAATATTCATAAATAATACTGCAAAAGCAATACCTTCTGGATAACCACCAAAAATTCGAATAATGAAAACCAATAATGCTATTGCAACACCAAAATATATTTTACCTTTAGGCGTTGTAGGCGCACTTACTGGATCAGTAATAATAAAGAAAGCACACAGTATGCTTCCACCACTCATGACATGAAAGAGGGGCGAAGCAAAAGTATCGGGTGAAAAACTATTAAATATTAATGCCGTAAAAAATAAGGTAGTGAGGAATGAAACTGGCAAATGCCATGAAATAATTTTATCTTTAAGTAAATAAAGTCCACCAGCAAGGTAGCCTAGATTTACTAATTCCAAACCACTACCCCCAAGGAAGCCAAATATTTTATTCTGCTGAATGATATTTAACGGCTGATTTAAAGTGAGTTGCGTCTTGATGTAATCAAGTGGCGTTGCAGAGCTCATAGCATCGATTGTTTCTTTAGATAATAAATGGCTATTCATAATAATTTTAATTTGATCGAGCCATTCAACATGGTTTTCCATGAGATTTGTAGGTATTTGCCAGTGCGTCATAATCGATGGAAAAGAGATAAGTAAAATGGCATATCCCACCATAGCTGGATTAAATAAGTTGTAACCAAGCCCACCATAGACATGTTTACCGAAAATGATACAGAGGAGTGTCCCTAAAACAATAATCCACCAAGGCGCGATTGATGGAATAGATAAAGCAAGAAGCCATGCCGTGACTAGGCCGCTGCCATCCAAAATAAATGGTTTTATAGGTAGCTTCCTTATCGCTAGAATAGCGCTTTCAGTGAGGACTACAGTGAGAGATGCTAGAGTGATATTCACAATTACACCAAGCCCAAATGCATAGACATATAAAGCAATACCAGGAATTAAAGCGAGTAAAACTTTAAACATAATGACGCTGACTGAAGGCGCATCTACAATGTAAGGTGATCTATTATCCATATTAATTTTTTATATTTTCTTGTTGGGTTTGTTTAACTCTTTCTACAGCAGCAGCAATCGTCGATTTTTTTTCATCATCCGAAATTTTTTCTTGAGCACCTAAAGCCTTTTGTGCATGCCTTTCAGCGCGTTCTTTTTTTTCTCTTTCTATTCTAGCAAGCCTTGATTCATTTCTTTCTCGTGCAGTATTAGCAGCTTCTTTTGCTTTATCTTGAGCAATAATCTCACTTTTTGCATATCTATAAAATTGCACAAGAGGAATATTGCTTGGACATACATAAGTGCAGCAACCACATTCAATGCAATCAAACAAATTGTAATCTTTGGCTTTTTCAAGCTGCGACGATTTTGAGAACCAATATAATTCTTGAGGCTGCAAATTCACAGGGCAAGCATCAGCACATCGAGCGCATCGGATGCAAGGCATCACGGGTTTTGGAGAAGGAAATAATTCTGGAGAGCTTTCAATCACACAATTCATTGCTTTCGTCACTGGTACATCAATAGAGGGTAAATCAAAACCCATCATAGGACCGCCCATAATAAATTTTTGTGTTTTATTTGATTTTCCACCCGCAGCCTTAATTAATTCTGATAAAGGTGTGCCAAACAGTACTTCATAGTTTTGAGGATTTTGCACATTACCAGTAATAGTAACAATACGACTGATCGATGGTTCACCCAATTCGAGGTATCTATAAATTGCAGCTACTGTTGCGACATTAAATACTTGAATACCCAAATCTACCGAACGTTTTTCCTTTGGAACTTCTATGCCCATGAGAAGATAAATGAGTCTCTTTGCATCGCCACTTGGATAAAGAGTTGGGACAATCTTTATTTCAATCGATGTTTTTTGGGCGGCTTTTTTTAATGCTTGATAAGCCTCTATTTTGTTGTCTTCTATACCAATCACACATTGTTTTGCATGAAGTATGCTTTGGGCAATAAGGGTGCCTTGAATAATTTCATCTGCTTTTTCCCTCATAAACATATCGTCACAAGTAATGAATGGCTCACATTCTGCAGCATTAATCACTAAAGTTTCGATAGATTGGTTTTGATTTACTTTCAATTTCATATGTGATGGAAAAACTGCGCCACCTAAACCTACGATACCTGAGCTAGAGATCATTTCAATTAAAGCAGCACTATCTAATTTTTTCCATGCGATAGGTTTTTTTTCAATCCACTTATCTTTTAGATCAGACTCTATCGTGATACAAAAATCAGGAAGACCTGATGGATGAGGAATAATTTCTTCACTGATCTTTAAAATTTTTCCTGATGTTGGCGCATGGATAGCTGCCGATATGTTGCCATCAGCCTCAGCTATGATTTGGCCTTTAAGAACTTGATCACCTACTTTAACCTTAAGTTTTGCAACATGACCTACATGCTGCCTTAATGGGAGTACTAATTTTTTTGGAATAGGCAATCTTGCAATGGGTAAGGTTGTTGATAGCGATTTATTTTCTTCAGGGTGAACACCGCCATTAAATTTAAAAATATTATTAAATTGCATAAACTTTAAGCTTTGCTAGTTTTTTCAATGTTATAGACAGGATATTTCCATTTCCACGATTGGGAATTTTCAAGAACCGGCTCCATGGTGATGCAGTCGACAGGGCAAGGAGGTAAACACAATTCACATCCCGTACATTCGCTCGCAATAATGGTATGCATTTGTTTTGCAGCACCTAAAATAGCATCCACTGGACACGCTTGAATACACAAAGTACAGCCAATACAAGTAGACTCATCAATTAAGGCAACTGCTCGTGGTTTTTGCACGCCATGCTCTTGATTGAGCGGCTTAAATTCCATACCCATAAGCTCTGCGAGAGCTTTGGCTCCAGCATCGCCTCCTGGTGGGCATTGATTAATATCAGCCTCACCTTTAGCAATAGCGTTTGCATAGGGCTTACAACCTGGATAGCCACATTGACCACATTGTGTTTGCGGAAGTATGGCGTCAATTCTTGCAACCATTGGGTCACCATCTACCTTAAATTTAATCGCTGAATAACCTAAAACTAATCCTAAGACAACAGCGAGAAAAATCATGACTAAGAGCGCTGTAATCATTAGCGATCCAACCCTGCGAAACCCATAAAAGCAAGACTCATAATGGATGCCGTAACAAGTGCTATAGCACTACCTCTGAAAGGAGCTGGTATTTCAGCACCTTCTAAACGTTCTCTCAATGATGCAAATAAAATGAGTACTATTGAAAATCCGATACCACCACCAAATCCAAATAGAGCAGATTCGATCAGAGTATGACTTGACTGGGCATTTAAGAGAGGGATGCCCAATACGGCGCAATTAGTTGTAATAAGAGGAAGAAAAATACCTAATAGCTGATAGAGCAATGGAAAGTTTTTTTCCATGACCATCTCAGTAAACTGAACAACGCCAGCGATGACCACAATAAATGAAAGCGTTCTTAAGTAAACAAGGTCGTTAGGCTCAAGCAAATAGTGATTAATTGCCCAGCTTGTCATGGATCCTATCGTCAACACAAACGCGGTAGCCGCTGACATGCTGATTGAAGTTTCTAGCTTCTTGGATACGCCCATAAAAGGGCAGAGCCCTAGTATTTTTACCAGCACAATATTATTCACTAATACAGTGCTGATGATGATTAAGAAGTAATGTTGAATCATAAAGTTAAATTATACGTTTAAAATTGTCGAAAAGTTCCTGACGCTAAATGTTCTCTGGATATGACTTTCAAGTTGCAACTAAGTTTTTTAGGCTTGAAATATACCAATGAATCTATATTACTTCAAAGAATAATGTTTTATAGTAATATAACTATTTAATATATATTGGAAGATCAATTTTTTGGTGTTTAGCTATTTAAGTTAAAATAGCGACTTTACTAATTAATAGCCAATCTCATGTCACCTCAAGGCAGTATTGTTGCAATTGTCACCCCTATGTTTCCCGACGGAAGTCTTGATATACAAGCACTTCATGGCTTGATTGATTTTCATGTCAAGGAAGGCACAGATGGTATTGTTATTGTAGGCACAACAGGAGAATCGCCTACCGTAAATTGTGAAGAACATTGCCAACTTATCGAAACGACTGTTAAGCATGTGAATAAACGAATTCCAGTAATAGCCGGCACAGGTGCGAATTCTACACAAGAAGCTGTCGACCTTACGAAAGAGGCGAAACGCCTCGGCGCAGATGCTTGTTTATTAGTAACGCCTTATTACAACAAACCTAACCAAGCCGGGCTTTTTCAGCACTTTGCTAAGATTGCAAATGAAGTCGCAATTGATCAAATTCTTTATAACGTTCCTTCTAGAACGGGCTGCGATTTAAAAAATGACACAGTATTAAAGTTAAGCGACATTCCTAATATTGTGGGCATTAAAGATGCCACGGGAGATATAACCCGAGGTATTGATCTTATTAAAAGATTACCAGCTCATTTTTCGGTTATAAGTGGGGATGATGCTACCGCTTTATCTCTAATGTTACTTGGTGGCAAGGGCGTCATTTCTGTTACCGCAAATGTTGCCCCTAAACTTATGCATGAAATGTATGCATGTGTCACCTCCAAACAGAATGAAAAAGCAATTGAGATAAACCAACAATTATTCTCTCTTCACACAAATCTATTTATAGAGCCGAATCCAATCCCTGTAAAATGGGCACTCAAAACTATGGGCCTTATTAAAGAAGGTATTCGATTGCCTTTGGTGGAACTTAATCCAGAACATTATAAAATTATTCAAACTGCCATGAAGGAAGCTCATATTCAATGAAATTACTATTACAAAGTAAATGGTTCTTCGTATTACCCTTATTTTTAGTCTTGTATGGATGTGACAGTATTCCTTTTGTAGATCAAGTGACTCAGCCTGATTACAAAGCCACAGGTAGATCTCGCCCACTAGAAGTGCCTCCAGATTTAACATCAGCGACCACAAATGATACTTATGCAATTCCAGGCTCTACAAGCTATTCAGATTTTAAAAACGGCCAAAAACAAGATAATGGCCAGTCAAAAATTTTACCTAATCCAGACGGCATGAAAATTGTAAGGGCGGGCGCACAAAGATGGCTTGTCGTTAATGCACCTGCAGAAAAAATTTGGCCAGTCATAAGAGATTTTTGGCTTGATATGGGATTTGCTGTGAAAAAAGAAAATCCAGAAACGGGCGTGATGGAAACGGAATGGATTAAGCAAGGCGATCTTAAAGCTGATGACAATAAAGGTGCATTAGATAAGTTTGATGCATGGCTTGATTCTCTGGCATCGGGCACTGCTAATCGTAAGAAATTTAGAACGCGTTTAGATCGCGGCCTGCAAGAGGGCACGACTGAAATTTACATGACGCATCGAAGTGTAGATGCGGCACCTGATGATGGTAAAGAGAGAGTAAGAACACCATACGGAGTTGTCGAAAATGGCTATAAAAATGACGCTAAAAAAGAGTCAGAAGCCAAAGGCGACTCAAAAGATGATGAGCTGGATGCTGAAATTTTAAGAAGGTTAATGGTAAAGCTTGGGGTGGCAGACAAACGCGCGAAAGAAATTATTGCTACACCTGTAACTCAAAAAAGAGCTGAAATTAAAAAAGAAGCAGACGGAAGCTCACTTCTCGAAATTCAAGATCCATTTGACCGCGCGTGGCGGAGAGTTGGCTTGGCTCTGGATATTATTGGTTTTGTTATTGAAGATAAAGACAGGTCAAATGGAGTCTACTTTGTAAAGTATGCTGATGTCGATATTGATGATAGCCCTAAGAAGAAAAAAGGAGTTTTAGATACTCTTATGTTCTGGAGCGATGACGATAAAAAAGATAAGCAAGAAAAAGACGCAAGTCCAGCTAAAGATAAGCCTTTATCTGAAAAGCTTAAATTCTGGGGAGGGAGTGATAAAGAAAAAACTAACCCAGAAAAACAATATCGTATAAAAATTATTTCTCTAGATAATGGTGGCTCTCAAGTTGTAATTGAATACCAAGATGGGAAAAGAAATAATTCTTCTACCGCGAATCGAATCATTTCACTTCTTTATGATCAGTTAAAATAAAGATGCAGTTTGCGTCTTTAGGCAGTGGAAGTGCTGGTAATTCATTTGTAGTTAAGCAAAACAAATCACTTTTAATGGTGGACTGTGGTTTTGCTATTCAAGATATCGTATCTCGATTAGAGCGACTGAATGAAACCCCTGAAAATCTTTCGGGGATTTTGTTAACTCACGAACACGAGGATCATGTCAAAGGCGCTTTTAAATTCGCCAATAAATTCAATATACCTAT
>CAIWQV010000068.1 GCA_903914945.1 uncultured Methylophilaceae bacterium | reverse complement strand
GCTTATCTAAATTTAAATTTTTTAAATTAGATCGCTAATATCCTAAGGCGATCTTAAAGATGTCTTATATTAAAAATAGTCAGAATATCTATAAATCGCGCTACTTCTTCAAGCGCAGATTAGCCGCTCTCTTAATCATTATATCAATCGCATTTTTAGTTATCATCGGACGATTTTTTTATTTACAGATTGTTAAATATGACTTTTATAAAGACTTATCAGAAAATAATCGTATCACTCTGATTCCCAATCAACCTAATCGAGGACTCATATTCGATCGCAATGGAATCATCTTGGCGGACAACTATTTTGACTATACTTTAGAAATTACACCTTTTAAAGTCGCTAGTCTTAACAAAACAATTGATGATTTAAAGTCTATTATCGAATTAAGTGCTGGTGATTTAAAGCGGTTTAGAAAAATTTTAAAAGAAAGCTCTTCTTTAGATAGTGTCCCTATCAAAATACATTTATCAGAAACTGAGTCAGCAAAGTTCGCCGCCAATAAATTACGACTCGTAGGCGTGGAAATTAAATCGAGATTATTTAGACGTTATCCGAAGGGGGCGTTCGCCTCACATCTCATTGGGCATATCAACCGTATCAATGAAGAAGATAAGGAAACCATTAAAAAATTGGGATGGCAGCAAAACTATAAAGGGACCGAGTCAATAGGAAAGCTCGGTGTTGAAAAATATTATGAAGCCAGGCTTCATGGTAAAACTGGATTTCAAGAAGTTGAAATTGATGCCAATGGTAATTCTGTTCGTATTTTAGATAGCACACCTTCCATTGAGGGAGATGCCATTACATTATCTATCGATTCTAATTTACAAGAGATTGCTGAAAATGCTTTTAATAATTACCGGGGTGCGCTTGTCGCTATCAATCCAAAAAATGGTGAGGTGCTTGCTTTTGTAAGTCGGCCTAATTTTGATCCTAATCAATTTGTTGGTGGTATTGATATCGATGAATGGAAACTACTCAATGAGTCATTAGATAAACCTATGCTTAATCGAGTTATTAATGGTTTATATCCACCAGGGTCTACCATAAAACCTTTTGTAGCATTAGCAGCACTCGAAAATGATATTCGTAAACCGCCTTTTAATATTAATGACCCTGGATTCTTTAGGCTTTCTAGTTCAGGTCATACATATAAAGACTGGAAACCTTTTGGGCATGGTGTTGTGGATATAGTGATGGCCATTACTATCTCATGTGATACTTTTTTTTATGGGCTAGGCGTTGAATTAGGCATTAATAAATTATCTGAATTTTTATCTCGTTTTGGATTTGGTCAAGCTACTCATATTGATATGTTTGGCGAAAGTGGTGGGCTATTACCCTCACCTGAGTGGAAAGAAAAAAGATTCAAACAGCCTTGGTATTTAGGTGAAACTGTCATTACAAGTATTGGCCAGGGTTATATGCTCGTGACCCCTATCCAGCTAGCTCAAGCGGCAGCAACGCTCGCTAATGGTGGATTAGCTATTCAGCCAAGACTCGTTCAATCGATAAAGAATAATCAGACTGGCAAAATAGAAATATTCAAAAATAATACTATTAAAGAACTACATCTTAAACCTGAAAATTTAGCACTCGTCAAAGAAGGCATGATGAATGTGACACAGCCTGGGGGAACTGCCGCAAGTGTTGGTGCTGGAGCGCCTTATAAAATTGCTGCCAAAACAGGCACAGCTCAGGTAGTTGAGATGAAAGCAAATCAAAAATATAATCCTAGCCGCATGAATGAAAGACATCGAGACCATGCGCTTTTTATAGCCTATGCGCCTGCAGAAGATCCTACTATTGCGGTCGCTTTGATTGTTGAAAATGGTGGTCATGGTGGATCAACCGCAGGACCGATTGCAAGAAAATTGATGGATTATTATTTACTAAAAAAAGTGCCTTTAAATAAAGAAGTTAATAAAGTAGATTCTCTTGAGTCTGAATTTCACGATTAGAAGAAGATCATTATGCTAGAACGATTAATCTCACGCCTTCAAAAAAATATAGATTCTACTTTGATGATCTTTATTAGCTCAGCTTTAGTCGTAGGGCTTTTTACCCTCTACAGCGCATCGGGGCGAAATATTATATTGGTACTTAATC
>CAIWQV010000067.1 GCA_903914945.1 uncultured Methylophilaceae bacterium | reverse complement strand
CCATGGAGAATTTTTACCAGGATCGGTAAGCGATCCACGATTAATACGAATCTCATCAGATGTTTGTTTGTCGACATATGCGTGACCTGATTGAATAAGTGATTCAGCAGATTTATACATAAAGTCAAAATAATGACTTGCAAAATAAAGGTGCGATGTTTTATTTTGCTCCCATGAGAACCCTAGCCATGACACATTATTTTTAATGCTATCGACATATTCTTGATTTTCTTTTTCAGGGTTGGTGTCATCAAAACGTAAATGACAAATGCCGTCGTAATCTTTAGCTAAACCAAAGTTTAGGAAAATACTTTTAGCGTGTCCTATGTGAAGATAACCATTAGGCTCAGGGGGAAAGCGAGTTCGAATTTTTGCCGTATCAATAGGTGCTTTTGCATGATGAGCAGCATCTCCCGGAGAACCTGCCCAGGTTTTACCTTCGAAACTTTTATTAGTTAGGTCGCGCTCGATCACACCGCGAATAAAATTAGAAGGCGCTTGAGATGTAGTTTTGTTGTCTGACATAATATATAGGCAATATTCTACACTGAAATGATGGCTTAATTCTGCCCAATCCATTGATCTTAAAGCTAAAACATAGACTCATATGATAAGATCAAGTTTTTAATGTCATACGAGTTTTATGCAGCATAGCCTCGTTTTTAAAGTCTTAGATGTGCTCTCTGATGGTAAATTTCATTCGGGAGAATCTATTGCTAAAACATTCGATATTTCTCGCGTCTCGATATGGAATGCGATTCAAAAAGCCGAAGAGTTTGGCGTTGAAATTTATTCTGTGCGTGGCCGGGGTTATAAACTGATCCAGCCGATCACGTTTTTAAAAAAATCCTCGATTCAACAAACCATGGGCGAAATTCATCATTGGTTTAACTTGGAAATTTTTGATGTAATGGATTCAACCAATAGTTATCTCATGGAAAAAGCCTCTTCAGGACATCCCCATGCCTCTGTCGCTGCCACCCATATTCAAACGAAAGGCCGCGGCCGTCGCGGTAGATCGTGGCAATCTGCTTTAGGTGAAAGTTTAACTTTCTCACTTCTGTGGCGATTTAATGGTGGGGCTGCAACATTATCAGGATTAAGTTTGGCAGTCGGCATCGCGCTCATTCGAAGCTTTCATCGATTCGGTGTTATGGGGGCACAACTTAAATGGCCTAACGATGTGTTAATTCAAGATCAAAATCAATATAAAAAGTTAGCAGGTATTCTCATTGAATTACAAGGTGATATGGAAGGACAGAGTAGCGCTGTCATTGGCATTGGCATTAATTTAAAACTTTCTAAAAAAAGCTTGAGCCACATTGATCAGCCCGCGATAGATCTTGTAAATGTAAGCCCAGAGGAGATTGGTCCTAATGAATTACTAGGGCAAATCTTAAAAGATTTAGCAGATGTTTTGGGACAATTTAATACATCCAAATTTAGCTCGCTAAAAGAAGAGTGGATGACCTATCATGTTTATCAGCATCAGACAGTCACATTGTCTTTAGGTGACGGAAGAACAGTCACAGGTCTAGCAAAAGGGGTGACCGATGATGGGGCATTAATAATTGAAACACCATCATCTGGCATTGAAACATTTTCATCCGGCGAAATTACACTAAGAAAAGTATAAATATGTTTCTACTTATAGATATAGGTAATACCAAAACAAAATGGATGCTCCGAGATAATAGGAGTATTTATGAACATGATTCTTTTTTAACAGAAGACATTGATCAAGATCATTTTAAATTTGATGAAAAGATCAGAAAAATAGTTATTTCAAATGTCGCGGGTTTTGAGAAAGAAGCTATTTTAAAAATTAAACTTAAGAATTTTTCATGTCCGATTGAATTTATTAAGCCGCATAAAAAATTAAATCATCTTATCAATAATTACCAAGACGCAACAAAGCTTGGGACAGACAGATGGCTGTCGGCATTGAGTGTATCTCATTACATTAAGAAGACTGCAGTCATTGTCTCAGTGGGGACTGCTGTAACGATAGATTATTTGAGTTTTGATCAAAAAAATAATCAACATACATTCGAAGGCGGTGTCATTTTGCCAGGAATTCATCTTACAAAAAATGCTTTATCAAATAATACTGCTGATTTAAAAAATAGTGAGGGTGCGTTTCAAATGCCACCTATCAATACTTCTAATGCAATTCAATCTGGATTTATTTTAAGCGTTTTAGGGAATATGAAATCTTTTTTCGAACAAGCGGCGGCGAAATCTAAGGATGTCACAATTATATTAAGTGGTGGCGATGCCGAGCTAATCCATCAGCATATAGATGAAAGTTTAAAAAAATACGTTTCGATCAAAAAAGATTTAGTGCTTGAAGGGCTTTTTGTTTTGGCGAATAGTTAAAAAACGTTTTAGCGCTTTTTAATATAAAGATCGGTGATCGTGCCTTCTTTAACTTCTGCTGCAAAACAAACCGTTTCAGATAATGTTGGATGGGGATGAATGGTTAAACCAAGATCATGAGCATCAGCACCCATCTCAATGGCCAATACGGTTTCTGCAATGAGTTCCCCAGCATTAACACCTGTAATGCCCGCACCAATCAATCGATGTGTTGTTTTATCAAAGATCAGCTTAGTCGTACCTTCGCTACGATTGTTAGCTAATGCACGGCCGCTTGCCGCCCACGGGAAACTTGCTTTTTCAATTTCAATATTTTGTAATTTAGCTTCTGTTTCAGTCATCCCTGCCCAAGCGACTTCAGGATCGGTATAGGCAACAGATGGAATAGCGATCGCTTGGAATTCAACCTTGTGTCCAGCAATAACTTCAGCCGCGACCTTACCTTCATGGGTTGCTTTATGAGCTAACATGGGCTGGCCTACAATATCGCCAATCGCAAAAATATGAGATACATTCGTTCGCATTTGTTTATCCACTGAAATAAATCCTTGTTCGGTGACGGTTACTCCAGCTAACTCAGCTTTAATCGCCTTACCATTCGGACGTCGACCAATGGCAATTAAAACGCGATCGTAAAGTTGTGATTCTGATTTACCTTCAAATTCAAAAGTCACATGGATACCATCTGCCTTAGGTTCGATTGTGTTGACT
>CAIWQV010000066.1 GCA_903914945.1 uncultured Methylophilaceae bacterium | reverse complement strand
CATTTATTTTCTTCTGTGCATCAATTTGGTGATTTAAGTTCCATACCCTAAACCAACTACCTTTACCAATCCACAATGGATATTGCATTAACGCTATAAGCACTATAAAAATGATTGTTAGAGATTTCATAGGAAGTTATTTATTTAATTGATAAAAACAATTTAATCCTGCATAGCTTGAAGCACTTCCAAGCTCCTCTTCGATTCGAAGAAGCTGATTGTATTTTGCAATGCGTTCAGATCTAGAAAGTGAGCCAGTTTTAATTTGTAGTGCATTTGTTGCAACCGCTAAGTCTGCGATAGTTGTATCTTCTGTCTCACCAGAGCGATGAGAAATCACTGCGGTGTAACCGACTTTTTTGGCCATAGCGATAGTCTCGAAAGTTTCGGTTAAAGTGCCTATTTGATTTACTTTTATTAAGACAGAATTTGCAACTTTACGTTTAATACCTTCATCTAAAATTTTTGGATTTGTCACAAAAAGATCATCCCCTACAAGCTGAATATGCTTACCTAATCTTTGTGTTAAGACATGCCAGCCATCCCAGTCAAACTCACTCATACCATCTTCAATGCTAATGATTGGATATTTATCACACCATGTGGCTAGATAATCAGTGAATTGCTCTGCTGATAAAGATAGATTTTCAGAAGCAAGGTGATATTTTCCGTTTTTATAAAATTCTGTGCTTGCGCAATCAAGGCCAAGATAAACATCTCTTCCTGGCTCATATCCGGCCTGGGAAATAGCTTCCATAATCATTTGGATAGCAGATTCATTCGATGGAAGGTTCGGTGCAAAGCCGCCTTCGTCACCTACGGTTGTTGAAAAACCTTTTTTACTTAATGTTTTTTTAAGCGCTTGAAAAACTTCTGCACCACAGCGCATCGCCTCTCTAAATGTAGGTCTTCCAGCTGGGATAATCATAAACTCTTGCATATCAACACTATTATCTGCATGCGCACCACCATTAATAACATTCATCATAGGGGTAGGTAATTGCATAGGACCTGAACCTCCAAGATAACGATAAAGTGGCAAGTTAGAATTTTTTGCAGCAGCTACTGCTGACGCCATTGAGACAGCGAGAATTGCATTCGCACCAAGTCGGCCTTTATTTTCTGTTCCATCTAATTCAATCATGGTTTGATCGATAAGTGTTTGATCGTCTACATCAAGCCCAATAACAGCTTTAGCAATTTCAGTATTTACGTGTTTCACAGCATTTAAAACGCCTTTACCAAAATAACGCTTTGCATCGTTATCGCGAAGCTCGATAGCTTCTTTGCTGCCTGTAGATGCGCCTGAAGGAACCATTGCCCTCCCCATCACACCAGAATCTAAAAAAACATCAGCTTCAATTGTTGGATTGCCTCTTGAATCAATAATTTCCCGAGCGACAATGTGTTTCACAAAACTCATTCTTTTTCCTTCATCTACATTTAATTTTTTATTTAAGATATTTCAATGAAGCCTGCTTTTTTAACTGAACGATCAATTTCAGCTAGCACTTCAAGCAATGCTTTCATTTTTTTAAGAGGCCATGCATTAGGTCCATCAGATAAAGCTTCTTTTGGATTCGGATGGGTTTCCATAAAAATACCTGCAATACCACTCGCAACTGCAGCTCTTGCTAAAACCGGCACAAATTCACTTTGTCCCCCGCTCTTGTCACCCTGACCGCCAGGTTGCTGCACAGAATGCGTTGCATCGAAAACAACAGGACAGTTTGTTTCTCGCATAATAGATAGACTTCTCATGTCAGAAACAAGCGTGTTATAACCAAAAGATGCGCCACGTTCACACACCATAATATTATCGAGACCACCGTTAGCTTCTTTAGCTTTATTAACAACTTGCTTCATGTCGCCTGGCGCTAAAAATTGTCCTTTTTTTATGTTTACAGGTCTCCCCGATGTTGCAACCGCATTAATAAAATCTGTTTGTCGGCATAAAAAAGCTGGTGTTTGAAGCACGTCTGCAACACTAGCCACCTGAGCGACTTGAAACTGATCGTGCACATCTGTTAATACGGGAACACCGATTTGCTTTTTAACTTCAGATAAAATTCTTAAGCCTTCATCAATACCAAAACCTCTAAAAGTTTTATTTGAGCTTCGGTTTGCTTTATCAAAAGAAGATTTAAAAATAAATGGAATATTAAGTGCTGATGTTATTTCTTTTAACTGCCCTGCTACATCTAATGTCATACCTTCAGATTCAATGACGCAAGGTCCTGCAATTAAAAATAATGGGTGATTTAATCCAACGTTAAAGTTGCATAATTTCATGATGCACTTCCTTTAGATTGTTTATATTTCAGAGCAGCTTGAATATAGGCTTTAAATAATGGATGGCCTGTTCTCGGATTCGATGTAAATTCTGGGTGGAATTGACAACCAATAAACCATGGGTGTTGATCCTGAGGTAGTTCTATGATTTCGCAGAGCTGTTCAAAAGGTGTTCTTGCAGAAACAGTGAGGCCTGCTTTAATTAGTTGATCAACGTAATGATTATTGACTTCATAGCGATGGCGATGACGTTCGTTGACCTCTGCACCATAAATTTTATGAGCTAATGTGCCTGATTCGATAGGACACTTCTGCGCACCCAATCTCATCGTTCCACCCAAGTCTGATGTGTCATCTCTTTTTTCAATAGCCCCCTCTGAGGATTTCCATTCCGTAATTAATCCAATCACTTGGTGTTCAGCACCCTCATCGAATTCAGAGCTATTTGCATTTTTAAGCATTGCTTTATGTCTTGCAAATTCAACGACTGCGAGTTGCATTCCTAAACATATACCTAAGTATGGAATTTTGTTTTCGCGTGCAAATTGAATTGCTTTAATTTTGCCCTCTGTACCGCGCTTACCAAAACCGCCAGGAACTAAAATCGCATCCATCTCAGTTAATGCTTTCGTCCCGCTCTTTTCAATTTCTTCTGAATCAAGATAATGAATTTTAATTTTTGAAGATGTATGAATGCCTGCATGAATTAATGCTTCTGAAAGTGACT
>CAIWQV010000065.1 GCA_903914945.1 uncultured Methylophilaceae bacterium | reverse complement strand
GACCAACAATATTTTCAAGGCCATGCCAACTATTTAAAAGAAGCAAGAGCGGCATGTAGTCTCCCGGTATTACGCAAAGATTTTATGGTAGATCCATATCAAATTTATGAAGCGCGTGTGATGGGTGCTGATTGTATTCTGCTTATTGTGGCAGCCCTTCCTTTAGATTTAATGCAAGAGCTCGAAGAAATTACACATAGCCTAGGTATGAATGTATTGGTTGAAGTGCATAATCAAGAAGAGCTCGATTTAGCATTGCAATTAAAGACAAAACTTTTAGGTATTAACAACCGCAATTTAAAAACATTCGATGTGTCTCTAACAACTACTTTTGATCTAATAAAAAATATCAATGCTGATAAAATTATTGTGACTGAGTCCGGTATCTTTACAGCAGATGATGTGAAGTTGATGCAAGATCATCATGTGAATACCTTTCTCATTGGCGAAGCTTTTATGCGAGAATCTGACCCAGGCTATTCTTTAAAAACTTTATTTCAATTTTAAAACTTATGGAAAATTCAATGCGACCTAGACGTATGCGTAAAGATGAATTCTCGCGTCGATTGATGCGCGAACATCACTTGCGTTCGGATGATTTAATTTATCCAGTCTTTGTGATGGAGGGGCACCAAAAAGAAGAAGCGATTCCTTCCATGCCAGGCATTAAACGTCAAAGTATTGATCTCATTATTGATACTGCAAAAGAATGTTTTGCATTAGGCATTCCTGCAATTGCATTATTTCCTGTAATTGATGCTAAATTAAAAACAGAAGACGCGAAAGAAGCTTATAACTCGGAAGGCCTTATTCCCAGAGTTGTAGCTTTATTAAAACAACATGTGCCCGATCTTGGTGTGATTACAGATGTGGCACTCGATCCTTATACCAGCCACGGTCAAGATGGATTGATTGATGGGTCAGGCTATGTGTTGAATGATGAAACGGTAGAAGTTTTAATCAAGCAAGCTTTAAGTCATGCTAAAGCTGGTGCTGATATTGTGGCACCGTCTGACATGATGGATGGTCGTATCGGTAAAATTCGTGAAGCTTTAGAAAAAGCAGGGTTTATTCATACAAAAATTTTAGCGTACTCAGCTAAATATGCATCTTCGTTTTATGGGCCATTTAGAAATGCCGTAGGTTCAGCTAAAAATTTAGGCAAGAGTGATAAAAATAGTTATCAAATGGATCCGGCGAATACCGATGAAGCTTTAACCGAGGTTGAGCTCGATATTAATGAAGGTGCAGATATGGTGATGGTGAAACCAGGACTACCTTATCTTGATATTGTCTATCGCGTGAAAACTGCTTTTGGTGTGCCTACTTATGCTTATCAAGTGAGTGGCGAATACGCAATGCTGAAAGCAGCTTCACAAAATGGCTGGCTCGATGAAAAAGCTGTTGTGATGGAATCTCTTTTGGCATTTAAGCGCGCAGGGGCAGATGGTATTTTGAGTTACTACGCGATGGAAGTTGCTCGCTGGCTTAAAGCTTAAGTAGCATTTCAGTTTCTTCAATCGACGCTTTTACTTTATTTATTTTTAAATCATCGACGTGATAAATTAAAAGTTCAATAGGCCCCATCGAACCTTCAAGTGTTAATACCGGGATAATTTTTTTATCTTGCATCGGATCTTTAGTACGCGATTTTCGATCGCGTGTTTCGTAATTAATATTATGATTGAGTAAA
The DNA here is from genome assembly GCA_903914945.1 of uncultured Methylophilaceae bacterium. Taxonomy (GTDB): domain Bacteria; phylum Pseudomonadota; class Gammaproteobacteria; order Burkholderiales; family Methylophilaceae; genus Methylopumilus. Next base: position 110 of record CAIWQV010000065.1, on the reverse strand, counting down.
AAAAATTCTACTTCTTTCATAGAGTCCGCATAGATTTGAATGTGAATAGTTGGATATCGACCCGCTGTCCCATCCAATACCCCACCTGTTAAGTGCGGATTAAAAGCATT
>CAIWQV010000064.1 GCA_903914945.1 uncultured Methylophilaceae bacterium | reverse complement strand
ATGTTGATCATAAGACTCAATTTTAACATCGACAAAATCCCCTGCCTTTAAAAGCTTGCCATCTCGTAAATAAACTTTACCGTCAATATCAGGTGCGTCCGCCATTGATCTTGAGATCGCATAATCACCTTCATGACTATCGACTAAAACGGTGAGTATTTGACCTACTTTAGCTTGTAATTTTTTGTGACTGATACGTGCTTGCGTTTCCATAAATCTTTGTAACCGTTCCTCTTTAATATCTTCTGGAATATGTCCTTCTAAAAGATTTGCACTTGCACCATCGACAGGAGAATATTTAAAGCATCCCACACGATCTAATTGCGCTTCTTCCAGAAAATCTAATAACGCTTCAAATTCAGCTTCTGTTTCGCCTGGAAAACCCACAATGAAAGTACTTCGTATTGTTATATCGGGACACACTTCTCTCCATCGATTAATACTTAAAAGATTATTTTCTGAGCTCGCAGGTCGCTTCATTAATTTTAATATACGAGGGCTTGCATGTTGGAAAGGTACATCAAGATAAGGTAAGATCAAACCTTCGGACATTAAAGGAATGATGTCATCGACATGTGGGTATGGATAGACATAGTGCATTCGGATCCAAACACCTAAAGATCCAAGAGCCTCAGCTAAATCATAAAGTTTTGTTTTGATAGGACGACCATGCCAAAAGCCACTGCGGTATTTAACATCAACCCCATAAGCACTTGTATCTTGTGAAATCACTAAAATTTCAGATACACCGCTACTGACTAAAGTTTCGGCTTCAGTCATCACGTCATCAATCGAGCGACTGACAAAGTCACCTCGCATAGAGGGAATAATACAAAATGAACATCGATGATTACAGCCTTCTGAAATTTTTAAATAGGCGTAATGTTTCGGTGTTAAACGAACGCCTTGGGGAGGCACTAAATCACTAAAAGGATCATGTGGTTTTTTTAAATTAGCATGGACAGCTGTCATCACTTCATTGAGTGCATGCGGTCCTGTGATGGCGAGTAAATTTGGATACTCTTTTTCAATGATTTCTTTTTTAGCACCCAAGCAACCGGTCACAATCACTTTGCCATTTTTTTTAACAGCTTCGCCTATCGCATCCATCGACTCTTTAACGGCTGAATCAATAAAGCCACAGGTATTCACAACGACTAAATCAGCATCTTGATATGACTTTGAAATATCATAACCTTCTGCACGAAGTTGCGTCAAAATGCGCTCAGAATCAGAACCTGCTTTAGGACAGCCTAGGGAAACAAAACCTACTTTAGGAATATGGGATGCCATTAACCCTCAACAATCAATTGTGTGATGGCTACCGATGCGATACCTAATACAATGAGTGTGACTTGAAATATCGTAGAACGTAATTCTGTTTTCTTATGAAGCCCTGGAATTAAATCGGCAATCGATACATAAATCATACTGGATGCTGCGAGTGCCAAAATAAAAGGTATCCAACTCATCATAGATTCTAAAATGAAATAAGCTAAAAGCCCGCCTAGCACAGTAGAAAAACTTGCAAGCAGATTAAAAATAAACGCTTCTTTTTTCTTAT
>CAIWQV010000063.1 GCA_903914945.1 uncultured Methylophilaceae bacterium | reverse complement strand
TGTGCCATATGCACAATATGTGCAGTGAAATTTTTCAATCCAATTAAGGTAATGTAAGTGATGACGATCGAGCAAAATATAATCGCTACGTTTAACTTTAGCAATCTGATAAATTGGGAAGCAAGCCCATTGATAAAAACTTACGCTCACATCAAGAATCAGCATAGGCATGATCATGCTGTAAATAATAGGTCCCGTAATAAGGTTCTGAGGTCTTGTTTTAAGCCAACTATAAAAGCTTTGTCTTAATTTCTTATGTGCATTTTTAATATTCTGATCAAAAACGATTTTTCTTCCCTTGTAAGTAAAAAGAATTTCTTCTTCTTTTTCACTTAACGTCTTCTCAATCTCTTCTTCTAATAATCTCATTTGTCCTAATAATAGTTGTAATTTTTTATTCATTCATTAGTCCAATTTATCGAGTTATTAACGAGTATCCAGTCTATACCTATATGCTTACGCTCCCTATTCCGCCCCTGCCAAATTTTCCCTGGCTAAACCCTCAACAAAACACCGAGCGTCAAAAGTTTTGACGTTTAAGATAAATTAAGATCGAGCCAATGCGGAAGGATGAACGCCAAACCTTCTTTTAAAATTTACAGAAAATCTTCCTAGATGTCTAAATCCTACTTCAGTAGCAATGTGGGTAGTTTTCTTTGATTGTTTAAACTGCTTTATCAATTCGTGAGCTTTTAATAATCTTTGCTCTTCAATATATTCAAATGGACTTTTATTTAGGCATTTCTTAAATATTAACTGTAAAGATCGTTCAGAGTATTTAGTATGTTGCTTCAGATCACACATCGAAATCTTAAGATGGAGATTGGCCTTAATAAAATCACAGGCATTTTGTAATGCAGGATGCTTATTGTCCATATTTCATTAATCGATAAGGCATGTTTATCCAAAATTTAATAACTTCATCCATTAAATTAAGAGTGCCTTGTGTAAAACTCTGCAGATTATTAAGATAAAAATCAGTTTTTGAGATGACCAACAGTAAATAACCTAAAAAAATGAAGATGGTTAAATAGGTGACAGCATGAATTGCATTTCTTAATATAGATTCTAAAAAGGGTTTTGATCGTGTGCTTATCTTAAAATTTCGATAGGTAAAATTATGTTTAACATAATGTCCTATGAGATATAAAGGAAAAGCTACGAGCACGATTGAAGCTTCAGAAAAATACTTAAGTCCAAAAAGTATTGAAATGATTGCACTTAAGATGATCAATAGATTGCTTAATGCCTGCATGATCTATTCCTTCTTCAATAAGTTTGGGATAGGATCGACATCATTAAGATTTGGAATGACATCTTGAAGACTTAATTCAAGAACTCGAGCATATTTTTTAACGCATGATAATTTCAGTATTGTCGAATGAAAATAGTCTGACTTATTTTCTTCAATTGATATGATTTGCCTTTCAGCCAAACATAACTTATAAGCTATGTCTGAGGCTGACATGCCTAATTCAATTCTTCTTTGCTTTAATAAGCTGAAGTTATATTCAAAATTATCCATGCTAAAAATGGTGATAAATTTAAAAAAAAGCCTATATCAAAATAGGCATCACAATGTGCACTTTTACAGTGCATGAAGATAATATCTACCCCCCCCAATGTTGTCAACTATTGGTGATTTCCTAACACACCCCTATTCCAACCCTGCTAAAATCCCCCGCCCTGGACCCTCTAAAACCCACACAAATACTGTAAAATATCACTTTCTGGGGGATTAGCTCAGCTGGTAGAGCAGCGGACTCTTAATCCGTTTGT
>CAIWQV010000062.1 GCA_903914945.1 uncultured Methylophilaceae bacterium | reverse complement strand
TTTTTTGCTCAGCATCCTTAATATTCTTTTCTAATGCGGTCTTATCATCATTAATCTGATTGATTTCCTTCTGAACTACATCCTTACTATTCTTATCGCTTGTTAAGGTATCTCCTGTTAATTTTATTCGTGGTGGAGGCGTTGGTGCAGCAGATTGATTTTGAACAACTGTGACGGGGGCTGGCGGTGCTTCAGATTTTGGTGCGATTACCTTAGGACTATCCTTAACAGCTTCAGCTGTTTTTAAGCTAAATTTATTCCATTGCGCAGTCTGAACTTTTATTTCAGCCATTGCCTTGGCATGACTTAGATTTATGAAATCATCTTTTGTTGGTAATACAATCTTTTGCCCAACTTCTAAACCGTTAATATTCTTTTCTGTAAAAGCAAGCTCATTGAGATTAAAAATTCCTATGACCATTTGCTCAGTTGTGATGTCAGAAATTTTATTTTCACGGGCAATTTTATATATCGTATCAGCGGGCTTAACTATAATAGATTTAGAAGGTACGCTAAGGGATTTGCTTGTATCAACCAGCTTAGTATTATTTTTAACTTCTTTTTCAGGCAAAGTCTTGGGTTTGTCGACAATTTCCCTTATTTCTTTTTTTTCAATGGCCGGAACAGAATTTATTTTATCTACGGCTATAATTTTTTCTTGCTGAATAATCGGCGTTTCTGGCGGGTCAAGTAGTACAGTATATTCTCGATAATTTCTTCCTTTGCCAGAATCTACTTGTATTAGAAGATCTAAAAATGGATCTGGAACAGGCTGTGTACTTTTTAATTTGAGAACAGTTAAACCTTTCTCGTTCTTTTGTAACTCAACTGAAATATTATTATGGATAGCTAGGCGCTCTATACCCTGAGCCTCATAATTTTCTTTTGAGGCAATGGATGTTTGAAGTTTAGACGTATCTTCACCAGGAGTTAGCATCATATCAATTTCAGCATTAAGAGGCTGGCCTTGTGAAGAAGTCACAACAATTTTTCCTAGTTGAAGCGTAAAGCCTGTGAGAGGAAATAAAATTAAGCAGAGCAAAAATAATTTTTTAATGTATTGATTCATAAGTTTCATTTAAATGGATGTAATAAGAATTCTTAAAATGCGTCTAAGCGGCTCTGCTGCTCCCCAGAGCAATTGATCGCCTACTGTAAAAGCAGAAATATATTCAGGGCCCATATTGAGCTTACGAATTCTGCCTATAGGAATAGAAAGTTTTCCAGACACTGATGCAGGACTCAATTCGTTCATTGAAATTTCTCGCTCATTTGGAATTAATTTTACCCATGCATTAGCGCTACTGATAGTTTGATTAATTTCTTCTAAAGAAATATTTTTCTTTAATTTAATTGTTAATGCCTGGCTATGACAACGCATTGCGCCGACCCTAACACATAAACCTTCAATAACAATGGGATGATCTGACCTGCCGAGGATCTTGTTTGTTTCAGCAGATCCTTTCCATTCTTCTTTGCTTTGTCCATTATTCAAATCTTTATCTATCCAAGGTATAAGGCTTCCGGCTAAAGGGACTCCGAAATTATCTACCGGAAAATCTTTTGACTTAATTGTAGATGATACGTTTTTATCAATATCTAAAATTGAAGAATTACGGTCTTCGACTAGATTTTTTGCATGATCATAAATTGTTCCCATCTGAGAAATAAGCTCCCTCATATTTTGAGCCCCTGCTCCACTTGCCGCTTGATAGGTCATGGAAGAGACCCACTCAATAAGATCTTTTTTAAATAATCCATCGAGCGCTAAAAGCATAAGGGATACGGTGCAGTTTCCACCAATCCAATTTTTATTACCTTTTTTGAAGGCATCTTGAATAAGATCGCCATTGACTGGATCTAAAACAATCACCGCATCTTCCTCCATTCTTAATGAAGAGGCTGCATCAATCCAATGTCCTTGCCATCCTGCAGTTCTTAATTTTGGGTAGATATCAGAAGTATAGTCACCCCCTTGGCATGAAAGGATAATATCCATTGCCAAAAGATCAGGCACATTATGTGCATCTTTTAATGCACTATCACTTTCTGCAAACGCAGGTGCGGGACTTCCTGTCTGAGAAGTGGAGAAGAAGGTTGATTTAAACTCTTTAAAATCATTTTCTTCTTGCATTCTTTGCATGAGAACTGACCCCACCATCCCTCGCCATCCGACAAAACCAACATGCATCATTAATTATCCTATTATTTAATTAGTTAAGTGAGGCAATTACAGCTTGACCCATTTCGCTGCAAGTCACCTGCTTATCGCCGGGTGAAAAAATATCTGCTGTTCGATAACCCAAACTCAATGCTTTCTTAACTGCAGATTCAATTTTATTTGCATGCTTCTCATCATTAAATGTGTATCTAAACATCATAGCCAAAGACAAAATTGTCGCTAGTGGATTAGCAATATCCTTCCCTGCAATATCTGGCGCTGAACCATGGCTAGGCTCATACATTCCTTTGTTGTTGCTATCTAAAGAGGCTGATGGCAACATACCAATTGAACCAGTTAACATAGAAGCTTCATCAGATAAAATATCTCCAAAAATATTACCTGTAACCATCACATCAAATTGCTTTGGGTTTTTAATAAGCTGCATAGCAGCATTATCGACATACATATGTGTTAATTCAATTTTTGGATACTCTTTAGAAATCTCAATCATTATTTGGCGCCATAATTCTGTCGTCTCTAAAACATTTGCTTTATCAACAGAACATAATCTCTTGGATCGCTTCATTGCAATCTGAAAAGCTACATGAGCTATCCGTCTAATTTCAGACTCTGAATAGCGCATCGTATTGATACCTTCTCGCTCTCCACTTTCATTAGTTTGGATACCACGGGGCTGACCAAAGTAAATATCACCTGTCAGTTCTCTCACAATCATGATATCAAGATTCGAAACAATATCGGCTTTAAGTGTGGATGCGCCGACAAGCTCAGGGTACAAAATAGCAGGTCGAAGATTGGCAAATAAATTTAACTCTTTTCGAATGCGAAGCAATCCTCGTTCTGGTCTTTTTTCTCTAGGAAGAGTGTCATATTTCCAATCACCTACAGCACCTAAAAGGACTGCATCTGATTTAACTGCCAAATTGAGCGTTGAATCTGGGAGCGGATCTCCATGCTTTTCATAACCAGCTCCTCCTATAGGAGCTTCAACTAATTCGGCACCTAGGTTGAGTGCTTTTAATACATTAACTGCCTGCTTAGTAATTTCAGGGCCAATGCCATCACCAGGTAAAATTGCAATTTTCATCTTATATAAAAATCTTTCTCATTTAAAGTAACCATGAATTTTTTTGATAATAATTTTTTTCAAATGCTTTAATAGTTTCACTATGCTGCATCGTCAAACCAATATCATCTAAACCATTTACTAAACAATGCTTTCTAAATGCATCCACCTGAAAATTAATTTTATTATCTGAAGGCAAAATAACAAATTGATTCTCTAGATCAATAGTTAATGAGTAACCTTCCTGCTTATTAATAGCTTTAAATAAATCATCAATAGTTTCAGCAGGTAAAATAATCGGCAATATGCCATTTTTAAAACAATTACTAAAAAAAATATCAGCGAAACTAGGTGCTAAAATTGCCCTAAACCCATAGTCTTCTATTGCCCATGGTGCATGTTCACGGCTCGAGCCACATCCAAAATTTTCACGCGCAATTAAGATGGTTGCTTTCTCAAACCGAGGTTGATTTAGAACAAATTCAGGATTTTTTTTCCTTTGAGTAATATCCATGCCAGGCTCCCCGTGATCGAGGTATCGCCACTCATCAAAAAGGTGCGGGCCAAAGCCTGTCTTTTTTATGGACTTCAAAAACTGTTTTGGAATAATGGCATCGGTATCTACATTTGCACGATCAAGTGGAGCAACGATGCCGGTATAAGTAATAAATGGTTTCATAAGTTAATTTAAAGTTCGTATATCAATAAAATGACCATGAACGCTTGCTGCCGCAGCCATAGAAGGACTGACTAAATGTGTTCTCCCTCCTTGACCTTGACGACCTTCAAAATTTCTATTCGAGGTTGATGCACATCGCTCTCCCGGATTTAATCTGTCAGCATTCATGGCTAAACACATAGAACATCCTGGCTCTCTCCACTCAAAACCCGCTTCAATAAAAATCTTATCTAAGCCTTCTTTCTCTGCTTGAATTTTGACAAGGCCTGAACCTGGAACCGCAAGGGCTAACATAATATTTTTTGCAATTTTTTTACCTTTCAGGACGTTTGCAGCCTCCCGCAAATCTTCAATCCGTGAATTCGTGCATGAGCCAATAAAAATTTTATCAATATGAATCTGAGATATTGGAAGGTTTGGCTCAAGGCCCATGTAAGCTAATGCATCTTCAATACTTTTTCTTTTTGAAAGGTCATTTTCTTTCTGTGGGTCAGGCGTCATGCCATCAATGCCCACTACCATTTCAGGCGATGTGCCCCAGGTGACTTGAGGCAGAATTTCATTACCATTCAAAATGACAGTCTTATCAAATTGAGCATCTTTATCACTATGTAAAGTTCTCCAATACACCTTAGCTTTTTCAAGCTCTTCACCTTTAGGTGAAAAAGGTCTATTTTCAATATATGAAATCGTCACATCATCAACAGCAACCATGCCTGCACGAGCGCCCGCTTCAATAGCCATATTACACAAGGTCATTCTTCCTTCCATGGACAATGAACGGATAGATTCACCGGTAAACTCAATGGCATAACCAGTTCCGCCTGCAGTGCCGATTTTTCCTATAAGTGCTAGAGCAATGTCTTTTGCAGTAATGCCTCTATTTAATGTTCCATCTACACGCACTTCGAGTGTTTTAAGTTTTTTTAGCATTAAGCATTGAGTTGCTAATACATGTTCAACTTCAGATGTGCCAATGCCTATTGCAAGCGCACCAAATGCACCATGAGTACTTGTATGGGAGTCTCCACAAACAATCGTCATACCTGGAAGTGTACTTCCCTGCTCGGGTCCAATGACATGTACGATACCCTGACGATTATCATTCATAGGAAATTGTGTTAATCCAAAATGCCTACAATTTTCATCTAATGTTTCAACTTGAATTTTAGATGTCGGATCAGAAATACCAAGGGATCGATCTGTCGTAGGAACATTATGATCAGGAACTGCTAATATAGATTTACTTCTCCACACTGGCCTATGATTAATTCTCAAACCTTCAAATGCTTGTGGGCTAGTTACCTCATGAACAAGATGACGATCAATATAGATGAGATATGTGCCAGCATCTTCTCTAACAATATGGCTCTCAAATAATTTCTCATAAAGTGTTTGGGCTTGCATGCGTCTAATTAGTCTCTAAAGTTTCCAAATTGAAGCGGAAAGTCTGTAATGCTTTTTTTGACGAAAGCGATCGCGTCCTGAAGGTTATCTCTCTTAGCGCCTGAAACGCGAACACTTTCACCTTGAATAGCTGCTTGGACTTTTAAACCGCTATCTTTAAGTAATTTGACGATTTTTTTTGCAAGCTCAGTGTCAATACCTGATTTCAATTTAAGCAATTGCTTTACTTTGTTGCCAGATACCGTTTGAATATCTTGAGGCTCTAATCTTTTAGCGCTATCTGCTTCTTTCTTTTCCATAGCAGGCAATAAAATATCTTTGATTTGTCCCAATTGAAAATCGGAGTCGCCATAGAGTGTAATCGTTAATTCTTTTTCAGAAAATTCAACCTTTGCAGTCGTGCCCTTAAAATCGTATCGATTAATAATCATGCGAGACGCTACATCAATTGAATTAGTTAAATTAGCCATATTTACTTCGGATGAAATGTCAAAAGATGGCATATTAAATCTCCTTAATTAATTTAAGCTTGCTTATTCAAAGTGACAAACGTAGTGAAGTATTTCTGTTGTTTCAATTTCAAATGATGAATTAGCGGCCACAGAAAATTTTTGATCTTCTTTATACTCATTCCATTCGTTAGCGCCTTGAACTTTTACGCGGCAGTGTCCTGCTAATATCTCCATTACTTCAGCTGCTTGCGTATTAAAAGTTAGCGTACTTGGAAAAATCACGCCGACCGTACTTCTTGTTCCGTTTGGAAGAAGAATGGTGTGGCTTACACATTTACCATCAAAATAAATATTTGCTTTTTTCTTTACACTTACATTGTCAAATTGAGCCATTTAAATTCACCTTATTTTTTAATTTTTGCTGCGATTCTCATTCTTAATGCATTTAATTTAATAAAACCTGCTGCATCCTTTTGGTCATAGGCTCCTTGGTCATCTTCAAAAGTTGCAATCGATGTATCAAAGAGAGAGTCTGTGGCGCTATCTCTTCCAATCACAATAACATTACCCTTATAAAGTTTTAATTTAACCCATCCATTCACATTCATTTGCGTATGATCAATAAAGGTTTGAAGAGCTAATCTCTCAGGACTCCACCAATAACCGTTATAAATTAATGAAGCGTATCTAGGCATTAAATCATCTTTAAGATGAGCCACTTCTCGATCAAGTGTTATAGACTCAATCGCTCGATGGGCTTTTAATAAAATTGTGCCACCTGGAGTTTCATAACAGCCCCTTGATTTCATTCCTACATATCGATTTTCAACGAGATCTAATCTACCTATACCATGCTTGCCGCCTAATTGATTGAGGGCTGCTAACAATTCATTAGACTTCATTGATTTGCCATTTAAATTGACTGGGTCACCTTTTTTGAATTGAATCTCAATAGTCTCTGATTCGTTTGGAGCTTTTTCAGGGTTAACTGTCCATCGCCACATATCTTCTTCAGGCTCTGCACCTGGATTTTCAAGGTGTCTCCCTTCATAAGAAATGTGAAGTAAGTTTGCATCCATGCTGTAAGGGCTTCCACCTTTTTTATGTTTCATTTCAACTGGAATATTATTTTTCTCAGCATATTGAAGTAATTTTTCTCTGCTTAATAAATCCCACTCACGCCATGGTGCAATAATTTTAATATCAGGATTAAGTGCGTACGCTCCTAATTCAAAACGTACTTGATCATTACCCTTACCTGTCGCCCCATGAGAAATAGCATCAGCGTTCGTTTTTTTTGCAAGCTCAATTAATCGTTTAGCAATTAATGGTCTTGCAATTGAAGTGCCAAGTAAATACTCGCCCTCATAAACTGTATTTGCTCTAAACATAGGAAATACGAAATCTCTTACAAACTCTTCTCTTAAGTCTTCAATGAAAATTTCTTTAACACCTGCTGCTTTAGCTTTTTCTCTTGCAGGCTCTAATTCATCACCTTGCCCTAGATCGGCTGTAAAAGTGACGACTTCACATTGGTAGGTTTCTTGAAGCCATTTTAAAATGACAGATGTGTCTAATCCACCAGAGTAGGCTAAAACAACTTTTTTAATATCACTCATTTTTCATTTTTCCTAATAATAGGTATTCCATCAGCGCCTTTTGAACATGAAGACGATTCTCAGCCTCATCCCATACAACACTTTGAGAGCCATCAATCACTTCTGCAGTAACTTCTTCACCTCGGTGTGCTGGAAGACAATGCATAAATAAAGCATTAGATGATGCAACTGACATCATTTCTTTATCTACTTGCCAATCCGCAAAATCTTTCAAACGCTCTTCATTTTCAGATTCGAATCCCATACTCGTCCATACATCTGTCGTAAGAATGTCTGCGTCCTTTGCAGCATTCATAGGATCTTCAAACTCTTCGAAATGTTTGTCGCCATAAAGGCCAGCTCGCTCAACCTCAACTTCGTAACCTTTGGGCGTTGAAACATGCACATTAAAATCTAATACTTCTGCTGCTTGAAGCCAGGTATTACATACATTATTTGAGTCACCAATCCAAGCAACTGTTTTTCCTTGGATAGAACCCCTATGTTCTATGTAGGTAAAAATATCTGCAAGAATTTGACATGGATGATATTCATTCGTTAATCCATTGATGACAGGTACTCTAGAGTTTTGTGCAAATCGGTCGATAATGTCCTGCTCGAATGTTCGGATCATTACAAGATCGCACATACGCGAAATCACTTGGCCTGCATCCTCTACCGGCTCGCCTCT
>CAIWQV010000061.1 GCA_903914945.1 uncultured Methylophilaceae bacterium | reverse complement strand
TGAATTTGAAACAGGTAAATTTTTAGCACAAACACGTAACGGCGGACTCTACGCCATCGCGATTCAATAATCATGTTACCCACCATAGCACTTGTCGGCCGACCTAATGTTGGCAAATCCACTTTATTTAATCGTTTAACTAAATCTCGTGATGCACTTGTTGCCGACCTTCCAGGCTTAACGCGTGATCGTCACTATGGCCGTGGCTTGGGCGGTGATATGCCCTATATTGTTATTGATACGGGTGGCTTTGAGCCATTAATCGAAAAAGGCATTCAAAAAGAAATGGCAAAACAAACGTTGCTTGCGATTGATGAAGCTGATGTTGTTTTTTTTATTGTGGATGGAAGACAGGGTGTCACACCCCATGATCGTGTCATCGCTGAATTGTTAAGGAAAATGAATCGCAATATTTATCTGCTTGTGAATAAAACAGAAGGTATGCAAAGAGGCATTGCAACGGCTGAATTTTTTGAATTAGGTTTAGGTGATCCTTTAGGTATTTCTTCAGCGCACGGTGAAGGTGTGCGCGACATGATTCAGATAGCATTAGAGCCATTCAAAAAAGAAGATATTGAATTAGATGAAGCACGTCAAAAACCCCCAAAGATTGCCATTGTAGGACGTCCCAATGTGGGTAAATCGACACTCGTGAATGCATTTTTAGGTGAAGACCGCGTAATTGCGTTTGATGAGCCAGGAACAACGCGCGATTCGATTCAAATTGAAATTGAACGTAATGATAAAAATTACACGCTGATTGATACAGCGGGCATTCGCAAAAAAGGTAAAGTGTTTGAAGCGGTTGAAAAATTTTCTGTGATTAAAACATTGCAAGCGATTGAAGAAGCCAATGTGGCTATTTTGGTGGTCGATGCCGAAGAGGGTATCACTGAACAAGATGCGCACGTGGGTGCTTATATTTTAGAAGCAGGTCGCGCACTTGTCGTCGCCATTAATAAATGGGATCGTCTAAAAGAAGACGAAAGAGATATTGTGAAGCAAGATATTCAGAGAAAACTTCAGTTTTTAAAGTTTGCAGAATTTCAATACGTCTCGGCCTTAAAGAAAAAAGGCCTCACTGAAATTTTAAAATCAGTGGATGAAGCTTATCGCGGAGCGTTTATGAAAATGTCTACACCTAAATTAACACGCGTTCTCATTGATATATTGCAACAACATCAGCCACCGATTTCAAAGGGCATACGTCCTAAATTACGCTATGCACACCAAGGAGGATCTAATCCGCCTGTGATTATCATTCATGGCAATCATGTGAATGCGATTAAAGATAGTTATATGCGTTATTTAGAAGGGGCTTTTAGACAGGCATTTCAAATCATTGGCACACCCCTAAGAGTGCAGTTTAAGCAAGGTGAGAACCCTTACCTTGATGAAGAAAAAAGAAAACCTAAAGAAGGTGTTGTATCGATGCGACGACGTAAAAACGCACTACGTAAAAAACTTACAGATAAAAATAAAGCCGAAGATAAGAAACGCTAGTCTTTATCCCAGAACTTCCACCAATCTTGTTTCTTGGTATCTTTACCCTTCGTAAACATAGCGCTATTCGGGTAGTTTTGTTTTAGGATTCTTAAATTGTCTTCTTTGAAATCATTCATACCTAGGTTGTCATAAGCACTAATCATAATCACAAGCGCCTCCTCCACGAAATTAGAATCAGGATAAGTTTCAATGACATATTTAGCGCGGTTTAATGACGCGACATAAGCATTCACTTTCATGTAATGACGAGCGACATGAAGCTCATGGTCAGCTAATTTATTTTTTAAATAAATCATGCGTTCTGTTGCATCTTTACCGTAGCGTGTCTCAGGATAAAGTGTGAGCAAATCCTTAAATGCAAGGAAGGATTGGGTGAGTACTTTAGGATCACGATCGCTGATATCTTGAAAAGTCGCTTTTTCGATCAACCCGCGTTGCTTAAAGTAGGCCACCCCTTTTAAATAATAAGCGTAATCGAGATTGGGATGATTGGGATGCAATTTGATAAAGCGCTCAACGGTTGAAACGCATTGGGCGGCATCCTCTTTTTTATAGTAGGCATAAGCCATATCAAGTTGTGCTTGAGCGGCATATTTTCCATTAGGGAAACGCGATTCTAATTTTTTTAAGTAACCAATGGCTTTTTCATAATCTTTATCAGTTAATTTTTCAGAAGCAAGTGCGTAAATTCTGTCAGCAGACATACCTTTTGTATCATCAAGCTCGGTGGGTGCTCCAAAAATGGCACAAGACTCAAGAAAAAGCATCATAATAACGACTATTGCAATACGCATACGAACCTTTAACTAGAAAAATATAAGAATAATTATAGCATTATGAATCATGATGAAAGACTATTGGTAGTCCCAGAAAGTCAGGCCGGCTTAAGGGTAGATGTCGCGTTGCAACAACTTCTTCCAGAATTTTCACGCTCAAAATTACAAGAGTGGATTAAAGATGAATTTGTACTTGTGAATCAATCTTATGTTTCCTCGAAACATAAGGTTTATGCAGGCGACGAAATTAAAGTGATTGTCCAATTAAATCCAGAAAATAATGCATTTTTACCTGAGGCTATTCCACTCCAAATTATTTTTGAAGACGAGACATTACTCGTTATTAATAAACCCGCAGGCATGGTAGTCCACCCTGCGATAGGTAATTGGTCTGGCACACTCCTTAATGCGCTTCTGCATCATTTGCCCGATATTGCACATGTGCCTCGCTGCGGCATTGTGCATCGATTAGATAAAGAAACAAGCGGGCTTTTAGTCGTTGCTAAAACTTTAAATGCACAAACACATTTAGTGCAACAACTTCAAGCCAGAACTGTAAAAAGAGAATATCGCGCGATTGTGTGGGGACAGTTATGGAAAAATGGCACAGTGAATCAGCCCATTGGAAGGCACCCATCGATTCGAACGCG
>CAIWQV010000060.1 GCA_903914945.1 uncultured Methylophilaceae bacterium | reverse complement strand
TGCATAGGGGCACATGTACTTACATACCTGCTCCCTCATGAAGCCTGCGTTACCATAAGTTGCAAAAGTATAAAAACATATCCAAAAAGTATCCCAGGGTCCCGCGGCGAGGTATCTCACCTCAATGAATAAATCACGAATAGGTGTGAAGTACCCTACAAAAGTAAATCCAGTCCAAAATGCAAAAAGTAACCACACAACATGCTTGCTAGTTCGAATACCAAATTTCTTCGGCGTCCAGGGCATGTCATCTAATTTTTTTCTTGCTATGTGATTGCCTTCAATTTTTGATTCAATCCACGTAAAAATTTCTGTATAAACTGTTTGAGGGCAAGTGAAGCCGCACCACAATCTTCCTGCCACCGCGGTGAAAAGAAATAGAGATAGAGCAGCAATAATAAGAATTGCAGTGAGATATATCAGATCTTGCGGATATAAAACTAATCCGTAAATATAAAAACGTTTGCCATCTAAATCAAAGAGAAGCGCTTGCCGACCTCCCCATTCAAGCCATGGCATCCCGTAAAAATAAATTTGTGTAAGCCATACCATAAGCCAACGAAGTTTTGAGAAGTAGCCCTCAACACCTCTTGGCTGAATTTTTCCTTGCGACTTATAAAGCGAAATGACCTCTTCTTTTGGAAGAGGTCGATTGGATTTAGCTAAGCTCATTAAAACGCTTCTAAAAAATTAATGATTCGATAGTCCCCACACATAACTTGTGAGCACATGAATTTGCTCTGGAGAAAATTTCGCTTGCCATAACGGCATTTGATTTGTTTTACCTTCATGAATACGTTTAATAATATTCATCTCGCCTGCACCATGTAACCAAATATTGTCAGTTAAATTAGGTGCGCCTATGAGTTGATTGCCTTTGCCATCTGGCCCGTGACATGCTGCACAAATTGTTGTGAATTTTGTTTTTCCTAATTCAGCACGCTTTGTATCATGCGTACTATTAGATAAACTCAATACATAATGAGCTACATTTTTAATGTCTTCTTCATTACCAACAGCTACTGCCATAGGAGGCATTACACCTATGCGACCATTCGTGATGGTTTCTTTAATTTTTTCAGGTGATCCGCCATAAAGCCAATCGTGATCGGTTAAATTAGGAAAGCTCTTTGAACCCCTTGCATCAGAGCCATGACATTGAGCACAATTATTTAGGAATAAGCGCTGGCCAATACCTTTGGCATCTTCGTTTTTTGATAAATCTTCAATCGACATCGCTGCATATTTTGCATAGATAGGTTCAAGCGCTTTATTAGCTTCTGCTATTTCTTTGTCATATTGTTTATTTTTGGTCCAGCCAAGTTGCCCATCATATCCTCCGAGTCCTGGGTACAAAATTAAATAAACTAAACTAAATACAATCGTAATCGCAAATAGACGCACCCACCATATTGGCAGAGGATTATTCATCTCTCTAAGATCTTCATCCCACACGTGACCACTTGTACCGTCTTTACTTTGCGTTTTTTTGGTTGTACTTGTTTTCCATAACAGTAACGCGCAGCCTAAAATACCGCCGAGCGATATTACATTAATAAATATTGGCCAAAAGTCATTTACAAAATCGTTCATTTTCTTTTACCTTTTTTAGCGATTATTTTTTTCTGTCTTATGGGTTTTGCTTCTTCCGCAAAGGGCAAGTTTGCGGCTTCTTTAAAATCTTGGCTATTACGCTTAGTCCATGACCAAATGAGAATCGTCACAAATAAAATAAAGCTTCCTACGGTAGCAATTGTTCTTAATTCATTGATGTCCATCAAAATCCTTATTTAAGATTTATGCCAAGTACTTGTAAATAACTAATCAGCGCATCAAGTTCTGTTTTGCCTTTGACTGCATCCGCTGCACCCTTAATATCTTCATCGGTATATGGCACGCCCACCATTCTTAACGCTTTCATTCTTTGCGCCACAACGGTTGAATCTACTTCTGTTTTTTCAAGCCATGGATACGCTGGCATGATCGACTCTGGTACTAAATCTCTTGGATTATTTAAATGAACGCGATGCCATTCATCACTATATCTTCCACCTACGCGAGCTAGATCAGGGCCTGTTCGTTTACTGCCCCATTGAAATGGATGGTCATAAACAGACTCACCGGCGACTGAGTAGTGGCCGTAACGAAGTGTCTCAGCGCGGAAAGGGCGGATCATTTGTGAGTGACAGTTATAACAACCTTCACTGATATAAACATCGCGGCCCATAAGTTGCACCGCTGTATATGGTTGAAGACCTTTAATGGGCTCAGTGGTTGATTTCTGATAGAAAAGCGGAATAATTTCCACAATGCCGCCAAATGCCACTACCACTAAAATTAAAATGATCATAAGAAAGTTATTTGTTTCGATCGTCTCGTGACTAAACCCTGAGCTTTCTTTATCTAATTTTTTATTTTCTTTTGCCATGTTTTTTCCTTAGTGAGCTTTAACAGCAGGAATTAAAATATTTGTTGGCTTGCCATTAGTCGCTGTCTTAATCACATTCCATAACATCACCAACATACCGCCTAGGTATAAAAGTCCACCTAATAAACGAATGATGTAGTAAGGATGTTTTGCTTTTACTGATTCAATAAATGTATAAGCAAGTGTGCCGTC
>CAIWQV010000059.1 GCA_903914945.1 uncultured Methylophilaceae bacterium | reverse complement strand
GATTATGCGATCTCAAGATCAATGGCGGACGCACCTGATATTGACGGTAAAGTTTATTTACGAGATGGCAAGCTTTTAAAGGCAGGGGATTTTGTCGATGTTAAAATTGAGTCTTATGACCAACATGATTTATTTGCAGGCCCTAATGTTTAAGAAGAAGAGTCTATGACCGTTGTCACGCGTTTTGCTCCTAGTCCCACAGGCTATCTTCATATTGGAGGTGCTAGAACTGCATTATTTTCTTGGGCATATGCCAAAAGACATCAAGGCCAATTTATCTTACGTATTGAAGATACCGATTTAGAAAGATCCACACCTGAAGCAGTTCAAGCCATTATGGATGGGATGAGTTGGCTTCATCTTGATTACGATGAAGGCCCTATCTATCAGACACATCGCATGGCCGTTTACAAAAAATATATTGATCAGCTAATCAAAGAAGATAAGGCTTATCTTTGCTATTCATCTAAAGAAGAATTAGAAGTGTTACGTGAATCTCAAATGAAGTCAGGTTTAAAGCCGAAATATGATGGCAAATGGCGACCCGAGACTGGTAAAGAGCTACCTTCAATACCTGAAGGTATTCAACCTGTGGTGCGCTTTAAAAATCCAACATCAGGTGTGGTCACCTGGCATGATTTGGTGAAAGGTGACATTACCATTGCCAATGAAGAACTTGATGATCTTGTCATTGCAAGAGGAGATGGCACGCCTACTTATAATTTTTGTGTGGTCATTGATGATTGCGAAATGAAAGTGACCCATGTGATTCGAGGAGACGACCACATTAACAATACCCCACGTCAAATTAATCTTTTAAAAGCACTCAATGCAAACGTTCCAGCTTATGCTCACCTATCGATGATTTTAGGTAGTGACGGACAAAAGCTCTCTAAAAGACATGGTGCTGTGAGTGTCATGCAATATTTTGATGAAGGCTATTTACCAGAAGCCATTCTCAATTACTTAGCACGTCTTGGATGGAGTCATGGGGATGAAGAAATCTTTACCATGACGGACTTTTGTCAATGGTTTGATTTAGACCATATTACTTCTTCATCGGCACAATTTAATACTGAAAAATTAGATTGGCTTAATAGTCATTACATCAAAACACTGCCACTGGATCGCATCAGCGAAGCCATAACACCTTATTTGAAAAAACTGATTCATACGCCAATTGATGCTCAACTTTTAAATGTATCAATTGAGATTCATCGTGAGCGTGCAAATCATTTAACAAGCCTTGCTCGAGATATTGCTTACATATTTGAATATCAAAAACCGAACCCGGAAGACTTTGAAAAACATATCAATGAGGAAGCATTAGAAATTATAAAGTCTTTTCAAGCTTCTTTAATTAAGATTGATTGGACGAAGGAAGCCATTCATAATGTTATGAATGAAGTAGTGACATCACATGCCATTAAATTTCCAAAACTTGCGATGCCACTTCGAGTCCTTTTAACAGGTATTGCGCAATCACCGAGTATTGATGCTGTGATGTCGATCTTGGGGCGTGATGAAACCATGAAACGTTTAAACCTTTACTTATAACTTTATTTGGAATCCTCTATGGAAAAAAAGAGCGTGCATTTACAAGATGAGTTTTTAAATCAACTCAGAAAAGAACATGTGTCGGTATCTATCTACCTGATGAACGGTATTAAGTTACAAGGCAATATCGAATCCTTTGATCAGTACGCAATTTTATTAAAAAATACAGTCAGTCAGTTAGTCTATAAACATGCCATTTCAACGATTGTGCCTATGCGCAATGTCAATATCGAGCCTCCAGCAGATGACGATTAATGTTTGAACGTCCCAATGAAGGTAAGTCTGCTTGTGTAATCAGTATTAATTTTGGTGATACTGACTTTGAAGAAAGTGTCGAAGAGATTAAGGAGCTTGTATTAAGTGCTGATATGAAAATTGTGAGCACAGTCAATATTAAAAGATCAGCACCAGATCCTAAATATTTTTTAGGCTCAGGCAAAGTTGAAGAAATTAAATTCATTATTCAAGAGTCAAAAGCTGATACCGTCATTTTTAATCACAACTTAAGTCCATCCCAAGAGCGAAACTTAGAAAAATACCTGAGTACACGTATCTTAGATCGCACAGCACTTATTCTTTTTATTTTCTCTAAACGCGCTAAAAGTAATGAAGGTAAGTTGCAAGTTGAATTAGCACAGCTCGATCATTTATCGACCCGTCTCATTAAGGGTTGGAGTCACTTAGAACGCCAAAAAGGTGGTATTGGTGTCAGAGGTGGTCCAGGTGAAAAGCAATTGGAACTCGACCGCCGTATGTTAAGACTGCGGATTAAGCAGCTAAAAGAAAAGCTAGATAAATTAAAACGACAACGTACGATGCAGCGAAAAAAAAGAAGTCGCTCAAGTGTCTTAAATATTTCAATTGTAGGTTATACCAATGCGGGTAAATCAACACTCTTTAATCAACTCACGCGTGCGAATGCATTAGCGATGAATCAGCTATTTGCAACACTCGATACCACCTCTCGAAAGCTTTTTATTGAAGAAGGCGTGGAATGCGTCATTTCAGATACTGTTGGATTTATAAAGGCACTACCTACTGCTTTGATTGAAGCTTTTAAATCAACACTTGAAGAGTCTAGAGAAGCTGATTTATTGCTCCATGTCGTCAATATGGCTAACCCCAATCATAGCGAACAAATTGCGGCAGTAGATAAGATTTTAGAGGAGATTAAAGCCGCTTCCATTCCTCAAATTCTCGTTTTAAATCAAATTGATAGGCTTGATATAAAGGCAAATCATGAAAGAGATGAATATGGTAGAATTTCAACTATCCAGTTATCTGCGAAGACAGGTGAGGGTATTGAGCTTTTAAAAAAAGCTATCCTCGAAATTCATGCTTTAAAGCAAGTAACAGAAACCGATGTGTTGGAAGAAAACCTCCTTAATTAATAGTTAGTGTAAATTTATGGCAAAGAACCCTGGGCAAAATAACAATCAAGAAGAGGGACCTCCAGATCTTGATGAGTTGCTCAATGATTTGGGTAACAAAATAGGCCGAATCTTTGGTAAAAAAGAAGCCCCACAAAAAGGATCTAAGCCTAATCCTAGTCCTCAGAATACAAACCCTACATCAGGTAACGATCATTTGCCGATCACACCCATTCTTCTCATTATTGTTTTAATTTGGGCAGCAACAGGTTTTTACGTTGTTGATCAAGGTTCGCGCGGTGTGGTTTTAAGATTTGGAAAAAATACAGAAGTGACGATGCCAGGACCTCGCTGGCACATTCCTTTTCCCGTGGAATCTGTAGAAGTAGTAAATCTTGAACAAGTTCGCACGATTGAAGTGGGTTACCGTTCAGCAGGCGATGGCGCTGCAAGATCAAAAGAACTCAAAGAGTCTTTAATGCTGACAGACGACGAAAACATTATTGATCTTCAATTTGCTGTGCAATATAACTTGAAGTCGGTCGAAGATTATTTATTTAATAATCGCTCTGCGGAATCATCTGTAAGGGGGGCTGCTGAAAGTGCGATTCGTGAAATTGTCGGTAAAAGTAAAATGGATTTTGCTTTATACGAAGGCCGTGAAGAGATAGCCGTCAAAACTAAAAAATTGATGCAGGAAATTCTAGATCGCTATAACACAGGGATTAATGTGACAAGTGTGACGATGCAAAATGCACAGCCACCTGAACAAGTGCAAGCCTCGTTTGATGATGCTGTGAAAGCTAAGCAAGATTTAGAACGTCAAAAAAATGAAGGCCAAGCCTATGCAAACGATATTGTTCCAAAAGCAAAAGGTACGGCTTCAAGACTCACTGCAGAAGCGCAAGGTTATCGTTTAAAAGTTGAAAATGAAGCAAAAGGTAATGCAAGTCGCTTTGAGCAAGTGTTAACGCAATATGATAGAGCGCCTGAAGTGATGCGTGATCGTCTATACATTGAAGCGCAAGAACAGATTTTATCAAACGTATCTAAAGTATTTGTAGATCAAAAAAATTCAAATAGCCTTCTTTATTTACCTTTAGATAAGTTAATTCAGCAAACAAGCCCTGTTAATAAAGATGTGACGTCACCTATAGTGAATGTCACACCACAGGTTGATATTAATCAGACTCAAACACCTCTGCAAAATCTTGAGCGAACACGTGATGCATTTAAATCGAGAGATCGAGAAACGAGATAAAGCATGAAAAAACTAACTTTTTTATTAGTAAGCCTTTTAATAGGCATTGTCATTTTAGCGATGTCTACTTTTACTGTAGATCAACGCGAGTATGCCGTCGTATTTCGTTTAGGTGAAATTATTTCCATTAAAAAAGAACCGGGACTTTATTTTAAAACACCGCTCGTCGAAAACGTGCAGTTTTTTGATAATCGAATTCTGACTTTGAATTGGCAAGAGCCTGATCGATTTATTACCAGTGAAAAGAAAAATGTACTTGTGGATTCATTCATTAAATGGAAAATTGTCGACCCTGCAAAATATTATGTGTCTGTTAAGGGAGATGAAGTGCAGGCCGAACGAAGAATTTCTCAGGCAGTGAATGATGGATTACGTGCTGAATTTGGTAAAAGAACAATCCACGATGTCGTCTCAGGAGAGCGTGGAGAAATTATGCAAATCCTAACAGAGCGTGCTGATCGAGATTTGCGTTCTATGGGTATTCAAATTTTAGATGTGCGCTTAAGACGTGTCGACCTTCCGAAAGAAGTCAGTGAATCCGTTTATCAACGTATGGAAGCTGAACGGAAATCAGTCGCAAATGAATTGCGCTCACAAGGTTTTGCTGCTTCAGAAAAAATTCG
>CAIWQV010000058.1 GCA_903914945.1 uncultured Methylophilaceae bacterium | reverse complement strand
CTATTTTATCGTCTATTTGTCATCACATGACATAAAAAAAGCAGCTTAAAAGCTGCTTTTAATAATTCTGTAAGTTTTATAACTTAATGTTTTTGACGTAATTTTTGAATGGCTTGAATTTGTGCAATCGCTTCGGCTAATTCAGCCTGTGCTTTAGCATAATCTACATCGGACGATCGATTTTTCATCGCTTCTTCAGCGGCTTTTTTAGCTGCGTTGGCTTGTGCCTCATCAAGATCATGGCCACGAATCGCTGTATCCGCCAACACAGTTACTACGCCTGGTTGCACTTCTAAAATACCACCTGAAATGTAAATGAGTTGTTCTTCATTTTTATCCGCTAATTTGATGCGAAGCGCGCCTGGTTTAATCGATGTAATCATCGGTGCATGATGCGGATAAATACCTACTTCACCCATTTGTGCAGGTGCTGCTATAAATTCAGCTTCCCCTGAAAAAATAGATTCTTCAGCACTTACTACATCAATATGAACTGTGGCCACCATGTCGTTTTTACCTAATCAATTAAGATAATGTTTTTGCTTTTGCTACAGCTTCTTCGATGCTACCTACCATATAGAACGCTTGTTCTGGTAAGTGATCATATTCACCACTCACGATCGCTTTAAAGCCTTTGATCGTATCTTTCAATGTCACATATTTACCAGGAGCGCCTGTAAAGACTTCAGCGACGTGGAATGGTTGTGATAAGAAACGTTGAATTTTACGTGCACGACTCACCGCTAATTTATCTTCTGGAGATAATTCATCCATACCAAGAATCGCAATAATATCGCGAAGTTCTTTATAGCGTTGTAATGTCGATTGCACGGAACGCGCCACTTGATAATGCTCTTCACCCACTACGAGTGGATCAAGCTGACGTGATGTTGAATCTAATGGATCCACCGCTGGATAAATACCAAGGGAGGCAATATCACGAGACAATACAACCGTTGAATCCAAATGTTGGAATGTCGTTGCAGGTGATGGATCTGTCAAGTCATCGGCTGGTACATAAACCGCTTGAATCGAAGTAATCGAACCTGTTTTTGTAGAAGTAATACGTTCTTGTAGACGGCCCATTTCGTCAGCAAGTGTTGGTTGATAACCTACCGCTGAAGGCATACGTCCAAGAAGCGCAGATACTTCAGTACCTGCGAGTGTGTATCGATAAATATTATCTACGAAGAAAAGAACATCGCGACCTTCGTCACGGAATTTTTCAGCCATCGTTAAACCTGAAAGCGCTACGCGTAAACGGTTACCTGGTGGCTCGTTCATCTGACCAAACACCATCGCTACTTTAGATTCTTCCATATCATCTAATTTAATCACGCCTGCATCTGACATTTCATGATAGAAGTCGTTACCTTCTCGTGTTCGTTCACCCACACCTGCGAATACAGATAAACCTGAGTGCTGTTTAGCAATGTTATTAATCAGTTCCAACATGTTCACCGTCTTACCTACACCAGCCCCACCGAAAAGGCCCACTTTACCGCCTTTAGCGAATGGACATACTAAGTCAATCACCTTGATACCTGTTTCTAGTAAGTCAACTGAAGGTGATAAATCTTTAAAGTCTGGCGCTTTTTGATGAATCGAACGAAATTCTTTAGATTTAATTGGGCCTAATTCATCAATCGGGCGACCGAGCACATCCATAATACGGCCTAATGTGCCTGTACCTACTGGCACATTGATTGCTGCACCTGTAGATTTAAATGCAGTGCCACGCGCAAGTCCATCAGACGAACCCATCGCAATCGTTCTAACAATACCGTCACCAAGCTGTTGTTGCACTTCAAGTGTCAACCCTGCTTCAGCTTGTGAGTCTTTGTCATCTATGATTAATGCATCAAAAACTTTTGGCATTTGATCGCGAGGAAACTCG
>CAIWQV010000057.1 GCA_903914945.1 uncultured Methylophilaceae bacterium | reverse complement strand
GTCATCAACGATTTAAAAACAAAGGGCGCTATTTTTATTGAAGACCTTAGTGATGTACCTAAGGGCGCTCATGTGATTTTTAGTGCGCATGGTATTTCAAGAGCGATTCGTGAAGAGGCCAAATCTCGCGAGCTCATTCCTATCGATGCTACTTGTCCATTAGTGACTAAAGTGCATGTCGAAGTGAATAAAATGCTTAATCAAGGTATGGATATTATTATGATCGGGCATAAAGACCATCCCGAAGTAGAAGGCACCATGGGCCAAATCGAAAAACATCATACAACTCGCAAAATGTTTTTAATTGAAACGATCGAGGATATTAAATATTTAACGGTCGATTATCCAGACAAGATGGCTTATGTTACACAAACAACACTTTCCATAGATGATACTCAGGCGATGATTGAAGCATTAAAAAAGAAATACCCAAATATTCAAGGGCCTAAAAGTGATGACATTTGCTATGCCACACAAAACAGGCAAGATGCAGTGAAGCAAATAAGTAGCCTTTGTGATCTCATCATTATTGTAGGTTCTAATAACAGCTCTAATTCAAATCGACTTAAAGAGTTGGCTTTAAGAGAAGGGGTTGAGGCATATTTGATTGATCATGAGGATGCACTTCAATCATCTTGGTTACTCAATAAAAAAAATATTGGCATTTCAGCAGGTGCTTCAGCGCCTGAGATAAGTGTTACAAATATTATAAAGAAAATTGAAGTCCTTACAGAAGCTAAGATCACAGAGCTACCAGGCGTTCAAGAAAATATTATTTTTAAATTGCCCAAAATTTAAAATATGGCTTTCAAAAAACCTATTTCATCTCTTGTATTGATTTATACGAAAGACTTTAAAGTGCTCCTCATGGAGCGAGCTGATAAGGCAGGTTACTGGCAATCTGTCACAGGAAGTTTGGAAGACAATGAAACGCCAAAAGAGGCTGCCATAAGAGAAGTATTTGAAGAAACTGGGATCAATGCAAACCAATATGCGCTTGAAGATTGGCAACTTTCTCATGTATATGAAATTTATGCGCATTGGCGATATCGTTATGCTCCTGATACCACCCACAATACCGAACATATTTTTGGATTAAACCTTCCATCTGAATTGCCTATTCAATTATCAAAACATGAACATGTGCAATATCTATGGGTCGACTGGCGTGATGCGATGGATAAAGTTTTCTCTTGGACCAATGTGGAAGCCATTAAAAAATTGGCCGAAATTCATCAACTAAAACTGTAAAATAGACGATCTATGCAAGTTGCTCAAATTAAATTTAATACGTTTGAATCTATCAGTGATGAAGATTGCCAACAAAGAATTATTGCAGCCAAGAATAAACTTGGTAAAGACTTAGTGATTTTAGGTCACCACTATCAGCATGAATCAGTCTATCGGCATGCGGACTATACCGGTGACTCTCTCAAGCTTTCTCGCGTAGTGAATACGCTTGATGCCAAATATATTGTATTTCTAGGTGTGCACTTTATGGCTGAAGTCGCGAATATTTTATCAAGGCCTGATCAAGTCACGATTCTTCCAGATCTTGCTGCCGGCTGCTCTATGGCAGACATGGCTAACTTAAGCAAAGTGGAAAGAAGTTATCGTGAACTATCGAAAGTTCTTTCATTCGATGAAGTAGTCACTCCTGTCACGTATATTAATTCTGCGGCAGATCTCAAGGCTTTTTGTGGTGAACATGGTGGCATTGTGTGTACTTCAACGAATGCTACAAAAATTATTGAATGGTCTTTTAAGCAACGTGAAAAAGTTTTATTTTTCCCTGATCAAAATCTAGGTCGATGGAGTGGCCATAAAATGGGCATTCCTCTCGATGAGATGCCTGTATGGGACCCCGATCTACCGCTTGGAGGGCTCACTGAGGCACAAATTAAAAAAGCTAAGATCTTTTTATGGAAGGGTCATTGTGCAGTCCATCAAATGTTTCGCCTTCAAAACATTGAGCGCTTTAGACAAGAGCATCCTGATGGGAAAGTTATTTCTCATCCGGAATGTCCTTTTGAGGTTTGTTCTAATTCTGATTTTGTAGGTTCGACTGAATATATTTTAAAAACAGTTACCGAAGCCCCTAAAGACACTAAATGGTTAGTGGGAACTGAGCTTAATTTAGTAAATCGACTCGCTAATCAAATGAAACCTGAAGGAAAGCTTGTGCAATTTATGTCACATGTGATTTGTGAATGTTCAACGATGGCACGCATCGACCCGCAACATCTTGCATGGTGTTTAGAAAATATTGTGAATCAAGAGCCCGTAAATATTATTAAAGTACCTGAACATGAAGCAAAGTTAGCCAAACTCACCCTGGATCGTATGCTTCAGGTCTCATAAATGATATCTTGCGCGATTTGTGACCGAAGTGAAGGTGAAATGATTTGGAGTGATAACATATTTCGTGTTGTACTTTTGGATCATCAAGATTACAGAGGTTATTGTCGCGTAGAATTAATCGATCATAAAAAAGAAATGACTGATTTAAATGAAGCGCTTCGATCTAAACTCATGACGTGTGTATTTAAGGTTGAAGAAATTCTAAAAGTGATTTTTAAACCTGAAAAAATTAACTTAGCAAGCTTAGGTAACAAAACACCGCATATCCATTGGCATGTCATTCCTCGATTTAAAGAGGATCCGCACTTTCCAAATTCACATTGGGGAGAAAAATTAAGAGAAGGCTTGCATCAAGCCATATCAGTAGAAGAAAAAAAAGAGCTTATTAGATTACTAAATCAATCATTAAGCCAATAAACGCGTCACTATTTTCCCTTGTTGTATATGACTTTCGATAATCTCATCGATATCTTGCTCATCTATAAAGTTATACCAAGTCGCTTCAGGATAAATGACAAGTAAAGGTCCTTCACCACAACGATCAAAGCAACCTGCGCGATTGACTCTCGCTTTAGATATACCATTTAAATCTAATGATTTAATTTTTGACTTCATGTACATAAACATGGCTTCGGCACCTTTATCTGAGCAACATGCTTCTCCATCATCTCGCTGATTTAGACAAAAGAAAATATGATGTTTGTAATGATTCATTTATTGGGAAGACAAAGTTTCATCTTTTGTAAAGGTCCATGTTCTTGTAATACTTAAAATATCGACTTCTTTTCTGATATCTTCAGGAAATGCAGCGTAAGGTGCCCCTAATTCCACAATTTTTTTAGCCGCTTCATCCAAGATTTTGAATCCTGAACTTTGATTAATTTCTATGCTATCAATTTTACCATCCGGCTTTAAAGAAACTGTCATTCTTAATTGGCCTGAGAATTTCTTTTCACGTGCCTCTTCTGGGTAATTCATATTACCTAATGTTTCTACTTTCTGTCGCCAGGCTTCAGCATACAAGGCATATTTATATTCTTTAGTACGAGCGCCAATGTATTTGCGTCTAGGCTGTTTTTCGAAATTAGAAGTTTGATTTGAAAGTGCAGCATCTGATG
>CAIWQV010000056.1 GCA_903914945.1 uncultured Methylophilaceae bacterium | reverse complement strand
ACATCACTTGTTTTTGGTGCAGCTTATTCATTATGGATGGTCAAGCGAGTCTTTTATGGTGAGGCACGCAATCAAAAAATTAAAGCATTAGTAGATATTTCATGGCGGGAATTTTTCATTCTTTCGGTATTAGCGATCCTTATTATTGCAATAGGCGTTTATCCAAAAATCATTACCGATATGACAAATGCAACGACAGTTCAATTTTTAGAGCAAATGCATCTTATGAAACCTGTCACATCATTGCCAATGGATATATAAATGAATCAATTTATTCAATCTGATCTTTCATTAATCCTGCCAGAAGTCTTTGTTCTTTCTATGGCTATGATTGTGCTTATGACGGATTTGTTTATTAAGCCATCTTCTCGTTGGATTATTTTTGCATTGTCTCAATTGACTTTATTAGGCGGCGCTTATTTAACAAGCCAGCATTTTAATCATGAAACACAATTTGCTTTCTCAAATATGTTTGTTCGTGATGGGTTAGCGGATCTTTTAAAAATGATGAGTTATATTGGAACGTCGCTTATTTTTTTCTATAGCCGATCTTATATGAAAGATCGAGACCTATATCGTGGGGAATATTTTTCTCTCGTACTTTTTGCATTGCTTGGCATGATGATTATGATCTCAAGTCACAATATGCTTCTAGTTTATATGGGCTTAGAGCTTTTATCGTTATGTTTATATTCTCTTACAGCTCTAGATCGCGACAATCAAAAAGCAACAGAGTCTGCTATTAAATATTTTGTATTAGGCGCGCTTGCATCGGGCCTACTTCTTTATGGTATGTCTATGATCTATGGCGCGACATCAAGTTTAGATTTAAGTGTCATTGCAGCGGCTTTATTAAATCATCCTATGGATCATGCCATTCTTGTATTAGGTCTTGTATTTATGCTGGCAGGACTAGCGTTTAAATTAGGCGCAGTACCATTTCAAATGTGGGTTCCTGATGTATACGAAGGCTCACCTTCATCGATCGCAATGCTTATTAGCTCCGTACCAAAACTTGCGGCTTTTGCGATTACCGTTCGTTTATTAGGTGATGGACTTCAGTCGATGATGGTAGATTGGAAGCAAATGATGCTTATTATGGCTATTCTTTCTATCGGCATTGGAAATATAACTGCGATCGCACAAACAAATATTAAACGTATGTATGCCTACTCTACTATTTCACATATTGGATTTATTCTTTTTGGTTTAATGAGCGGTACACTTAATGGGTATGCATCAAGTTTATTTTATGTAATCAGTTATATGTTTATGACGCTAGCTTCATTTGCAGTTCTTATAATGATGTCTAGAAAGAATTTTGACTGTCAAACACTCGAAGATTTTAAAGGATTAAATAAAAGAAATTCTTGGTATGCTTTTCTGATGTTAATTACGATGTTAAGCATGGCGGGTATTCCACCCACAATTGGATTTTATGCTAAGTTTATGGTGTTGCAAGCAGCATTTGATGCAGGTTTTGCAGGCTTTGTTGTATACGCAGTATTGATGGCTTTAGTAGGTATGTTTTATTACATGAGAATCGTAAAGCTAATGTACTTTGATGAACCAAAATTAAAAAACAATATTGAGACGCCAATTGATATGAAATGGATACTTTCAGCTAATGCACTAGCACTTTTGGTGATCGGTTTAGTGCCTCATACATTTATGGAAGCTACAACGCAAGCTGTAGCTTTGAGTCTTCACTAAATGACACAATGGATACTTATTCTTATTAGTCTAATCATGGCTAATATTCCATGGATGTTTAATGACTTTCTTTTTGTAAAAAAATTTCCATCACATAAAAAGCCTTTTTTCTTCTCTTTGCTTGAAGTATTGATTTTATATTTTGTAACAGGTGGTGTCGCACTTTTCACTGAGCTTCAAGTTGTAGGCCATATCCAATCTCAAGCATGGGAATTTTATGCAGTTACTTTCTTTCTTGCTTTTAGTTTTCTTGGCTGGTTTTTTGGTTTCAGTTTCAGTTGTTTCTTTTTCGGCGCTTTCGGTTGGGACTTTTTCGGTTTTAGGTTCTT
>CAIWQV010000055.1 GCA_903914945.1 uncultured Methylophilaceae bacterium | reverse complement strand
ATTAGAGGGGTAGCACTTAATCCTAATGCGATTAGACAGCTTCAAGAGAGAGATTGGATTGATGTCATTGGTCAAAAAGATGTTCCTGGAAGACCCTCCCTGTATGCCACGACAAAACATTTTTTAAATGATTTTAATTTAAGATCTTTATCTGAGCTTCCGGATATTGAAAGCTTCCTTCAAAACGAAATTCCTTTGAATGTCTAAGTTTAAGTCTTAAGGACTTAATTACACTATGCGTTCACAAGATCAAGAATCAATAAAAGAAAGTAAACCCAGCTCATCTAAAAGTCAGCGCTTACACAAGCTTCTTGCTCAGTCAGGCATTGGTTCAAGGCGAGAAATGGAAAAGTATATTGAAGCAGGCCGTGTATCGGTTAATGAGAGCCCTGCAACTTTAGGTCAATTAATTCTTGAGAATGATGTTATTAAAATTGATGGAAAAATTACCCATCTCTTTTTTGATTTAAAATTTCCTAAGATTCTTATTTATCACAAACCTGAAGGCGAAATTGTTTCAGTGAGTGACCCTCAAAAAAGAACAACCGTTTTTTCTAAGCTACCTAGAATTAAAAATGAAAAATGGATTTCTATTGGCCGTCTTGATATTAATACTTCAGGACTTCTTATGTTTACTACATCAGGCGATCTAGCTAACCGTTTAATGCACCCTAAATTTGAAATTGAGCGTGAATATGCTGTTCGTATATTTGGCGAATTAACTGAAGAACAAATATCACAATTAAAAATGGGTGTTAAGTTAGAAGATGGTCTCGCAAAATTTGATGATATTCGCTATCAAGGTGGTGAGGGGGCTAATCGATGGTACCAAGTCATACTCATGGAGGGTAGAAATCGAGAAGTCAGACGTTTATTCGAGCATTTTAATTTGCCGGTGAGTCGTCTTATTCGGACAAGATTTGGTTCGGTATCTCTTCCTTCACGTGTCAAAAGAGGCATGATGTTGGAACTTGAAGTCAAAGAAGTAGAAAAGATTTTGAAATGGCTAGATATGCCCTTTTCAATGGTAAGTCGAAATGAAAGTCTTAATAAAATTAAAGCCAGAAAAAAGCATGCTCACCCTTCGCCTTATGCACCTAAGGTTAAATTAGACCGAAAAGCATTGCTTGATAAAAAGATTAAGAAGATTGCTAAAAAACCTACCAAGAGAAGAATTAGAAGCGATTCAGATATAAAGAAGATTTAGCTAGGCAGCTGAGATCTTTGAAGCATAAATACGAAGTCATTCCCTAAAGAAACATCTAACCACTGAAATTGAAGCCCTGGAAACTTTTTCAGTAAAGCTTCTTTATTGTGACCAATTTCAACTATAAGCATGCCGTCATCATTCAAGTGATGCTTTGCTTCATGAATAATTTTAATAGTATGATCCAGGCCCTCATCGCCACTTCCTAATGCCATACTTGGTTCTTTTAAAAATTCTGGTGGAAAGTTATTAACGGATGTTT
The DNA here is from genome assembly GCA_903914945.1 of uncultured Methylophilaceae bacterium. Lineage (GTDB taxonomy): Bacteria > Pseudomonadota > Gammaproteobacteria > Burkholderiales > Methylophilaceae > Methylopumilus. Next base: position 3,923 of record CAIWQV010000055.1, on the reverse strand, counting down.
GATTCACATAAGGCGGATTTGAAATAATGAGATCATATTTCTTTCCTTCTAATGCATGAAATAGATCAGATTGAATTAATTCAATACGCTCATGCAATCCATAATGATCCACATTAATTTGAGCTACTTGCAATGCTTTTTCAGATAAATCGACAAGATCAATCATGGCGTTTTGGAAGCTATGAGCCATCATAATACCTAAGCAACCACTTCCAGTGCACAAATCGAGGGCGCTAAAGATAGTCTCAGGATCATCAATCCATGGATGAAGGTTTTCACTTAATGATTCTGCAATGAGCGATCTAGGAACAATGACACGCTCATCAACATAAAATTTATAATCTTTTAACCAAGCCTCATTGAGCAAATAAGCGGTTGGAATTTTTTCACTAATTCTTTTTTCAATCAAAAATAATAAATCTTTTTTTTCTTTGCTTGTAATGTGAGCATCTAAAAAATTTTCTATGGTATCGTGAGGTAAATGTAGGAAACCAAAAATTAACCAGACAGCTTCGTCATATGCGTTAGAGGTACCATGACCAAAAAAAATATCAGAACTTTCAAATCGGCTGACGGCATATCTCAGCCAGTCACGAATTGAAAAAAGTTCGTTAAGTATTTGTGTTTGGTTCAAGTAAGAATTTTGTGGAGCGTGAGTTTGTAAATATTTTTAAGTGGTTCAATATCTTTTACATCAATGCATTCATTAATTTTATGTATCGTGGCATTTAATGGGCCGAATTCAACCACTTGATCACTAATGTTTGCAATAAAGCGCCCATCTGAAGTACCACCCGTTGTTGATAGCTCAGGTGTAATACCAACAGTTTCATGAATAGCTTCTGACAAGATCTCTACGAGCTTTCCTTTTTTTGTTAAGTAGGGATTACCAGAATATTCCCAATCAATAACGTAATCGAGTTTATGCTTATCTAAAATAGCATGCGCTCTTTCTTTTAAATTCTCAGCTGTACTTGCTGTGGAGTATCTAAAATTAAAAAGAATATCAACTTCACCAGGAACAACATTTGTTGCGCCTGTGCCACCTTTAATGTTTGAAATTTGCCATGATGTTTTTGGAAAGTATTCATTACCTTCATCCCAAGACATATTTACTAAATCTGTAATAGCTGGTGCAACCATATGAATAGGATTTTTTACTAAATGAGGGTAAGCAATATGACCTTGGATACCTTTTACTGTAAGTTTTGCTGAAAGCGAGCCTCTGCGACCATTTTTAATCATGTCACCAAATTTAATATGTGAAGTAGGTTCCCCCACTAAACAAAAATCAATTCTTTCATTTCTTTCTTTAAGAAGCTCAACCACTTTGACAGTACCATCGACTGCAACACCTTCTTCATCGGAAGTAATAATTAATCCAATAGAGCCTTTAAAATTATTAGTTTCTTTTAAAAATTCTTCAATAGAAACAATAAAAGCTGCAATAGATGTTTTCATATCCGCAGCGCCTCTACCATAAAGTTTGTCATCTTTAATGCTGGGTTCAAAAGGTGGAGATATCCATTGATCGACTGGGCCACTCGGGACAACGTCTGTATGACCTGCAAAAACAAAGAAAGGTGCTTCAGTGCCTTTGCGTGCATATAAGTTTTCTACGTCTCCTGATTTAATTTTTTCACATTTAAAACCTAAGGGCTCTAAGAGGCTAATAAGCAAATCTTGGCAGCCAGCATCATCTGGCGTATTAGATTTTCTAGCAATTAAATTTTTGGCAAGTTCTAGCGTTCTAGTCATTTTTTATTTTTTAAATAATTGTTTAAATGTTGCTTCATCAAATCCCAACGATGCTACTTTTCTATCGATCGCCACTAAAGGCCTTTTTATCAGCGTCGGTTTTTCTATAATTAATTGAATGGCACTTTCTTGTTTATCAGCAAGTTTTTTTTCACGGTCTGTAAGGTTTCTCCAAGTCATACCGGATTTATTAATCAGCATATCCCAAGTTAAATGATCTGGTAACTTTTTAAACCATACATTCAAAGTAGCTGCATCTAGGGCATTTTTTTTCAGATCGTAAAAATCATACTTAATTTTATGACTATCGAACCAAGTTAATGCTTTTTTGACTGTGCTGCAATTTTTAATGCCATATACCATCATGGCTTAGATACCTCTTAGCAACTCGTTAATACCTACCTTACCTAATGTTTTTTCATCTACTTTTTTTACAATCACTGCACAATAAAGACTGTAAGAACCATCTTTTGAAGGAAGGTTTCCTGACACTACAACTGAGCCTTTCGGAATACGACCGTATGTTACTTCACCAGTTTCACGATCATAGATTTTAGTAGACTGGCCAATATAAACACCCATAGAAATAACTGCGTTATCTTCAACCACAACACCTTCTACCACTTCTGATCGCGCACCAATAAAGCAATTATCACCAATAATAGTTGGACCTGCTTGAATGGGCTCTAATACACCACCAATACCTACGCCGCCTGACAGATGAACATTTTTACCAATTTGTGCGCATGAACCCACAGTTGCCCATGTGTCAACCATCGTACCTTCATCTACATAAGCGCCGATATTGACATAAGAAGGCATGAGTACAACATTTTTGCCGATAAATGAGCCTCGTCTAGCAATAGCATTAGGTACAACGCGATAACCGCCTGCTTTGAAATCTTCATCCGTGAAGTTAGCAAATTTTGAATTTACTTTATCAAAGTAATTGGTATATCCACTTTTCATGACTTCGTTATCGTAAAGTCTAAATGATAAAAGCACCGCTTTTTTAATCCATTGATGCGTTTCCCATTCTTGAGAATCTTTAATGCGTGTTGCTACTCGAAGCGATCCATTATTTAAGTTATTAAGCACTTCATCCACAGCATCTTTAATTTCTTTAGGCGCATTTTTTGGATTGATTTCAGCTCTTATTTCAAAAGCATTTTCGATGATTGATTTTAGTTGATCCATGGCAGTATATTTTTAGTTAAAACAGTATTTTACATTAAAGTCTAATGTAATTAGCGTGATCGGCTTGATTCGTATAGAGGCTTTAATTTGTAGGCAAGATCGGTGAGCTCTCTAATACGATTATCATCTGACGGGTGAGTGCTCAAAAATTCAGGTGGTTTTTTTGTATCTTGTCGTTTCATTTTTTCCCATAAGGTCACAGCGGCAAAAGGATTAAAGCCAGATCTTGCAGCAAGCTCAAGGCCAATGGCATCCGCTTCTCTTTCTTGAGTTCTGCTATTAGGGAGAGCAAAAAAGAGCGTGGTACCCAGTGAGGCTGCTTGCATAGTTGCATTAGCTCTATTTCGGCTAGTTGTATTTGAGATATAAGCTGCGAATCCAATTAAGCCTAATTGTTGAATAGCAGCGGTCGACATTCTCTCCCGTCCATGTTCACGAAGTGCGTGAGAAATTTCATGACCTATGACAGCTGCCAATTCATCATCTGTTGCGTTTAGTTTTCGAATAAGGCCTGAATAAACCATGATTTTTCCCCCAGGCATGCAATAAGCATTTACTTCGTCACTGTCTTCGACATTCACTTCCCATGGCCATTGACTCGCCTCAGGTTTAAAATAAGTTGCATTGGCAATTAGTCTATTACTAATTCTTTTGACGCGACTGACTTGAAAAGAATCGATATTAAGTTTATTTTTTTTGCTTGCTTCTTGAAGACGGGTTCGATAGCTGTCCTTTGCCATACCTTCCACCATAGACTGTGGCATAAGTAAGAGTTGTTTTCTATCAACACCTGATTGATTTTTTAGAGTTGTTGAAGCACAGCCCGCAATGAAAAATATTAAGAAAAATAAAACGCTATATTTCATTCTTAAAACAATACTTGGCTTCCTAATTCAACTACACGGTTAGGAGGTAATTTAAATTGATTGGTAATTGTTTCCGCACTCCTAAATAAACCGATGAATAGT
>CAIWQV010000054.1 GCA_903914945.1 uncultured Methylophilaceae bacterium | reverse complement strand
GCCCCAATCTTAGAAATAAATCACCGAAACAAATGTTTCTTTTAAGGACTCATTTTACAATCAAATCAGTGGATTTAGAAGGACTTCGGTGATTTAAATATATGAAATTTTTATGAAAATAAGCGAGCCAATCCAAAAGCAGCTGAAGAAGCTAATGCTCCAATTACAAGGGTCTGAAGTGCCGAACGCCCTTGGTTTAAACCAGTAAATCGACCTTTGATCCAACCAAAAAGTACCAGTGCAATACTTGTTGCAATGACAGACATTTTTAGGGCGGGCATGATGTCAGGTATAAAGATATAAGGCATTAAGGGAATGAGTCCACCCACAATATAAGCCATTGAAATGGTAGCGGCACTTATTAAGGCGCGCCTCGGATCAGGCCTTTCTAAATTTAATTCAAATTTCATCATAAATTTGAGCCAACGCTCGTGATTCGATGTAATCGATTTAACTACTGTTTTAAGTGCATTACCTCGAAGGCCATATTCAGAGAGTATTTCCTCAACCTCTGAAACTTCACGATCACGGAGATGCTTAATTTCATAGCCTTCACGTTTTAATTCAGAATCATAATGTTCAATATCTGTCTTACCAGCAAGATATCCGCCTAAACCCATTGCAATAGCACCCGCCGCCACTTCTGCTAAGCCCGCCGTCACAATAATTGCTGAAGAATCAACGGCTGCAGATAAGCCTGCTGCAAGTGCAAAAGGCACGGTGAGCCCGTCTGACATGCCGATCACAATATCTCGGACAACTTCGGTTGAGGTGAAATGCGCTTCTGAGTGATGGGAATGATGGTCGTTTGACATGAATATCTCTTTTAATTTTATGTTAATACTAGTTAAAAATACTATATATTAGATTTTGTAATTTAAATATATAAGGATGAAAAAATGAAACGATGTACTTATAATGTGTTGGCTTTATTAGTTTTTGCTTTATCTTTTTCTTATGTGCCTACAGCAGCATTTCAATATCATTGTGTCTATGATGGGGTTACAACTTTTAATGTCCCTATTTTTATTTTTCAACAAATATTTTTAGCCACAATTCTATTCATTATTGGCCGTTATGGTTTTCAAGATGGCAAAATGGTGTGTTGGATGTCATGCGGCCAAAAAAAGAACAAAAAGAAAAAATAATTAATCTAATTTACTCTTATGTTTGGGTTGCCTTTTGAATTTGGTTTTATCTTTTTCAATTTTAGGTTTAAAAGGCAAGTCAGCACGGTAAAGAGCATAATGTGTTTGAGAGCGTAATTTAAGTTTCCGAATTTGTTTCATAAGACCTTACGCAATAATATCTAGTACGCCTCGAGTAATAAATTCAATCGCCATCGATCCTAAAAGTAGCCCCATGACGCGCGTAATAATTTTTGTTCCAATCGCACCAATGACGTTAGAAATATTTTCTGCAAAACTTAACGTAAGCCAAATTAAAAGAGACACCGCTAAACAAGGCAAGATAAGGAAACTTTGATTAATAAGATTAGGTGATTGATGCGCCGCAATAATCATATTACTCATAGCGCCAGGACCCGCTAGAAGGGGAATACTTAAAGGCACAAATGCAATAAGCTCCTTGTCTGATTTTCCATTTTGACCTGACTCAATAATCTGGTGTTTACCTAACATCATAGAAATTGCCATAATCAATAAAAGAATGCCGCCGCAAATTTGGAAGCTTGGCATGCTGATACCAAACATATTTAAAATTTTATCGCCTAAAAAAAGAGAAGTGACGAGAATGATAAAGACAGTAATAGCTGTCATCTTGACAATATTTTTCTTGTTAATTTTTTTATGCTGACCCGTAAGGCTTAGAAAAAGTGGTAAACATCCTATAGGATCGACGATTGCGATGAGCGCAATCGTTGTTTTGATAATAAAGGTCCATTCAATCATGATCTATTCCTTATTTAAAAAATGTCATAAAGCCTAATATAACTGCGGCAATCGCCATGATTAAAGTCGCTGCCCATCCTAAATATTTCACGCTATTGCCAATAGTGAATGATCGCATAACTTTTGGCCGTGACGCCATATGCATGAGTGCAATCATTAAAGGCACCGCGACGATACCATTAACGACAGCACTCCATAATAAAGCTTTGATAGGATCAATGCCGCTGAAGTCTAATACCACACCAAGCAATGTCGCAATCGCAATCAATGCATAAAAATCTTTAGCAGCATGAAAACCTAAACTTAAGCTCGCAGGCTTTTTGAGTAATTCTGCAACGGCATAAGCAGCGGAGCCTGCTAATACTGGAACTGCTAATAGCCCCGTACCTACAATACCTGCTGCAAATAAAATAAATGTGAATTCGCCCGCAATCGGTCTTAATGCTTCAGCCGCATCGGCTGATGTCTGAATATCATGCAGGCCTGCTTTGAATAAAGTAGCAGCTGTGGTTAGCATAATAAAAAAAGCAATTAAGTTAGAAAATCCCATACCAACTAAAGTATCGATACGAATTCTTTTTAAATGTTTGCCTAAATGTTGTGGATGATGATTTAAATAAGTGGTGTTATGTTTAATGCGCACCTCTTCCACTTCTTGACCTGCCTGCCAAAAGAAAAGATAAGGACTAATCGTTGTGCCAAAAACACCCACAATTAGAAGCACATACTGGCTTGTAAAAATAGTTTCTGGGAAAATAGTGGCTTTAATAACTGTATTCCATTCCACATGAGATGCAAAGACAGTCCCTACATAAGCAAACAGAGAAAGTGTCAGCCATTTGAGAACGCGAACATACCGTTCGTAAGGAATAAAAATTTGTAACAACAAGCAACTCATACCAAAACCTACCGCGTAAAGATGTCTCGGCCCACCTATAACAAGCTTGACTGCATCTGCCATAGCTGCAAGATCAGCTGCAATATTAATAGTGTTAGCCACAAGTAAAAGAATGACTAAGGGCCAGGTGACATATTTAGGATAAAAAAGACGCATGTTCTCAGCGAGGCCACGGCCTGTGACAAGTCCGATACGCGCACTTACTAATTGAATACCCACCATTAAAGGATAAGTAAAAAACATGGTCCATAAAAGACCAAAACCATATTGCGCACCTGCCTGAGAATAAGTTGCAATGCCGCTTGGATCATCATCTGCAGCGCCTGTGATAAGGCCAGGACCCAATTTCTTTATTATTTTTTGAAATTTAAAATTAAACATAACTATAGTTTTTGTTTGAATACAAACTCTATAATAATTTTAGCAACATACCCCACAACGCCCATACAAAGCACTGCCAACAGCCATAAGGTTCCTTCCTTACCTGCTTTACTTTCTTTAGCGATGCCATACACAATAAAAAACATGAACACTATAAGTCCACCAATCATCCATGGTGTGGCTACTTCAATCAAATCTTCGAGTGCGTCGGGTGTCATCATTTTCTTTGATGGTTTTGATTTGAGATAGATCAATCATAATGGATTTCTATTCATAAATTACAAATTGATTGATACCTTAAAAATAAAACAACTCTATAATTAAAAGGATGAGTATCCCTATTAAATCGATTCCTATTCAATCTATACCTCAGAAAAATCCTTTAGCTTTAGATGCCGACGATTGGAAAGCGTTAGATGATATAAAGGAATGGTCTTATTTTAGTCAGAGCACAGATAAAGAAAGTACACGATGGGAATCTCACATCGTAATTGAAGGGATGCATTGTGCTGCGTGTGCTTTCAAAGTAGAAAATGCATTAAAACCTTTATCTGGCATTGTTGAAGTGTCAGTCAATGCAACTTCAGGGCATGCAAAGGTTGTTTGGCAATCTAATCTCATTACACCATCTCTGTGGGCAAGTAGTATTTATAAAGTGGGTTATCAAGCCTTTCCCGCGAGCGATTTTTTACATCAAGATGAACGTAAAAAGACTCAACGACAAGCTTTATGGCGACTCCTCGTAGCTGGTCTTTGCATGATGCAAGTAATGATGTTTTCAGTGCCGACTTATATGGCTATTCCAGGCGAGATGACAAGCAATATGAGAGGCCTCATGGAATGGGCAAGTTGGGTGATTACATTGCCGGTCATATTATTTTCGTGTGGGCCTTTTTTTAAAAGTGCAGTCAATGATTTGAAAACAAAACAAATCAGTATGGATATGCCAGTGTCTCTTGGTATTTTGATTATGTTTATCGTGAGCACTGCAGCGACATTTGATCCTATGGGGCTGCTTGGCAAAGAAGTATATTTTGATTCATTAACCATGTTTGTTTTTTTTCTGCTAACAGGCAGATGGATTGAATTAAAAATGCGTGACAAAACGGCAGGTGCACTTGATGTGCTGATGCGACGGATGCCCCGTATGGTAAATCGCGTAAATGTTAATGGCACGATTGAAAAAATTTCTGTAAGCCTTCTTAAAATAGGCGATGTACTTGAAGTTAAACCTGGCGAAGCTTTTCCGGCAGACGGAAAAATTATCTTTGGCGCTACAAATGCTGATGAAGCTTTGCTCACAGGGGAATCTGCTGCTATTAGAAAGCCACTGCACGCCAAAATTATTGCAGGTAGTTTTAATTTAACCAATCCTATTCGCATGCAAGTTGAACTTATAGGACAAGAAACGCGCTATGCAAAGATTGTGCGTCTTATGGAAAAAGCATCTACGGATAAACCTCGCTTAGCTTTAATGGCTGATCGTATTGCTAAACATTTTTTATTGGTAGTGATATTGCTGGCTTTTGGTGTTGGTATTTATTTTTGGCAATTTGATCATGCAAAAGCGATTTTGGCAGCAGTAGCTGTCTTGATTGTGACATGTCCGTGTGCATTATCTCTTGCTACGCCTGCTGCAATGTTAAGCATGTCAGGGTTTTTAGCAAAGCAAGGAATTTTGGTACAAAGAATGCAAGCACTAGAAGCTTTAACCCAAGTGAATACAATAGTATTTGATAAAACTGGCACGTTAACGAATGATCAGATCTTTATTGAAAAAATAGTTACAAATAACAGGATGACAGAAAAAGAGGCTTTGACTATTGCAGCATCTTTGTCTTCTTCTTCGTTACATCCAGTATCCAAAGCTTTTATGCATGCGAGTCAACCGGATCACACTTTAAAGATTGAAAAAATAGAAGAGGTGAGCGGTGGTGGATTATTAGCTACAACATCTTTAGGCCACTTCAAATTAGGATCGCTTGCTTTTTGCGGACTCACCGGCGATGAATTTCATCATTTGAAAGAAGAGCAATTACAAGTGCATTTAATGCGCGATAAAAATTGGGTGGCTAGTTTTATGATGACAGAGTCAATTAAAGAATATGCGCTTCAATCAATCGAAGCATTAAAGCAACAACATTTAAATATTGAAATTTTATCAGGCGACAAATTGTCCTCAGTTAAAAGAGTTGCTGATCAATTATCCATAAAAAATATTAAAGGCCAGTGTTCACCTGAAGATAAATTAAAACATATTCAATTATTACAATCGCAAGATTCTAAAGTGCTTATGGTAGGTGATGGATTAAATGATGGACCTGTATTAGCTTTCGCGCATGCCTCAATTGCTTTAGGTCAAGGGGCACCTTTATCTCAAGCACAATCGGATTTCATCATTCTAAAAGGTGAACTCCATCTTATTCCTAAATTGATAGAGCAAGCCAAGCGCACGATGAAAATTATTAAGCAAAATTTACTTTGGGCAGCTTTATATAATCTCATTTGCATCCCTTTAGCTGTGATGGGATTTTTACCGGCATGGCTTGCAGGATTAGGCATGGCATTAAGCTCACTTTTTGTAATTTTGAATGCATCGAGACTAGCCTTTTAATCTGAATAAAAAGACTTATACTCAAAATCTATGGATATTCTTTATTTGCTCGTTCCCATCTCCGTTATGTTAGTGCTCGTTATTCTTGTGGGCCTTTGGTGGGCTGTCCATAGCGGACAGTTTGACGATACCGAAAAAGAAGGCGAACGCATATTGCACGACGATTGATCTAAGTCAAATCCCCATTCTCGAAAGTTTGAGAAACTTCAATGTATTAATCAATATGTTGGGGAAGGTATGAACGCGAAAGCAAATTTAGCGACGATTTATGATGATGGTGTCATAAGACAATTTTCAATTATGGCAGTCGTATGGGGTGTGGTAGGCATGCTTGTGGGTGTGGTAATTGCAGCCCAACTCGTATGGCCAGAACTCAATCTTGGTCTTCCTTGGACATCATTTGGCCGTCTTCGCCCACTTCATACCAATGCAGTGATTTTTGCTTTTGGTGGTTGCGCCCTTTTTGCCTCTTCTTATTATGTAGTTCAAAGAACCTGTCAAACACGTTTATTTGCAGGTAAGTTAGCCTCATTTACTTTTTGGGGTTGGCAAGCCGTCATTCTCGCCGCAGCTATTTCGCTACCTTTGGGTTATACCTCAGGCAAAGAGTACGCTGAACTTGAATGGCCTATTGATATTTTGATCGCTATTGTTTGGGTGTCATATGCCATCGTATTTTTTGGCACAATTGCAAAAAGAAAAATTAAACATATTTATGTGGCGAATTGGTTCTACGGCTCATTCATTATCACAGTAGCATTACTTCATATTGTAAATAGTGCCGAGATTCCCGCAGGCTATATGAAATCTTACTCCGCTTATGCAGGCGTTCAAGATGCTATGGTCCAATGGTGGTACGGACATAATGCGGTAGGCTTCTTCTTAACCACAGGTTTCTTAGGAATGATGTATTACTTCGTACCTAAACAAGCTGAGCGTCCTGTGTATTCATATAGCTTGTCTATTGTCCATTTCTGGGCACTAATTTTTACTTATATGTGGGCAGGTCCCCATCATCTTCATTACACTGCATTGCCTGATTGGGTCTCTTCATTGGGGATGGTGTTCTCACTCATTTTATTCGCACCAAGTTGGGGTGGCATGATCAACG
>CAIWQV010000053.1 GCA_903914945.1 uncultured Methylophilaceae bacterium | reverse complement strand
GCCTTCTTGAGCTCTTACACAGCTCGCAAAGTATCTAAAGTGATCAATTGCTAGTGGAATATCAGCGTATGTTGTTTCACGGAGTGGCTTACCGTTGTCAATCGTTTCAGCAATCGCAATCGTTGAAAGATTTTTTTCCATAATGTCCGCCACTTGCATAAGTATATTTGCGCGCTCAGTAGGGCTCTTTTTAGCCCAACCATCTTTAGCTGCATGAGCTGCGTCTAACGCTAAGTTAATATCTTTTTCGTTTGAGCGTGCAACTTCACAAAAAACTTTACCCGTGACTGGTGAAATATTTTCAAAGTATTTACCGTCAACTGGTGGTACAAATTTACCGCCAATATAATTGTCATATTTGGCCTTAAATGGATGTTTTACTCCAAGATTATTTAATGTTTCTAAGCCCATAAATCGCCCCTAAGTTAATAGTTAATTAATAATAAATGCTATAAAAATCAATAAGTTATGAAATTATTAAAACGGATGTACTGCGGTAGACGTACGGTAAATAAATTCAATAGAACAACCTTAATACGAGTGCGCACTTTAATCAAGAGAGAAACGATGATTCTTAAAGCGAAGTAAGGCATAAGTTATAATGCCGACTCTTTCGGAAGGGTGGATGAGCGGTTTAAGTCGCACGCCTGGAAAGCGTGTTTAGGTGAATAACCTAACGCGGGTTCGAATCCCGCCCCTTCCGCCATATTCTATTGATTTATCTTTTAAAGATGAATGTATTGGCTTTATACTAGAGTTTCATTTCTAATTAATTTTTTTTAAAGCCCATCTAAATCCAATGATCGATGATTACAGAAAAGAAGCTGCTGATCGTTTAAAAGAGGATCTGCCGCCTCTTCCTCTGACAGCTATACAAACCGCAGAACTCGTAACCTTATTAAAATCACCCAATACAAAAGATACCCAAACGCTGATGGAATTATTTTGTCATCGCGTTCCATCAGGGGTTGATCAAGCTGCGTATATTAAGGCCGCCTATCTTACAGATATTGCAAAGAGTATAGAAAAATCCTCACTCATTTCACCTCAGTACGCCATTGAATTATTAGGAACCATGGTAGGCGGTTATAACGTTCAATCACTTATTTCTCTTCTAGATTCAGATCTCGCTGATGATGTTGTAAAAGTTTTATCGCATATCACGTTAATTTTTGATGCGTTTCACGATGTGAGTGAAAAAGTAAAGTCAGGCAATAAAGCTGCAATGACACTAATGGAGTCATGGGCTAATGGCGATTGGTTTTTAAAAAAATCTGCATTACCTAAAGAAATAAAAGCAATTGTTTTTAAAGTGGATGGTGAAACAAATACCGATGATCTATCTCCTGCGCAAGAAGCTTGGTCGAGGCCAGACATCCCATTACATGCAGAAGCCATGTTAGTGAATAAAATGCCAAACGGCATCAAAACAATTAAGGACTTAAAAGTAAAACAATTACCCATAGCTTATGTGGGCGATGTTGTAGGTACAGGCTCATCTAGGAAATCAGCAATTAATTCTCTTCAATGGCACATGGGAAGTGATATTCCTTTTATTCCAAACAAAAGAACGGGTGGCATTGTCTTGGGCAACAAGATTGCGCCCATATTTTTTAATACGGCAGAAGATTCAGGTGCGCTCCCCATTGAATGTGATGTAAGTCAAATGAAAACTG
>CAIWQV010000052.1 GCA_903914945.1 uncultured Methylophilaceae bacterium | reverse complement strand
TCATCAGAGCCTGACATTGCACGCATTCCCATCATGATTGATTCCTCGAAATGGGATGTCATCGAAGCAGGATTGCAATGTGTGCAAGGCAAGGCGATTGTAAATTCAATTTCACTCAAAGAAGGCGAAGCTGAATTTATCCGCCAAGCTAAATTATGTCGACGTTATGGTGCGGCAGTCATTGTGATGGCTTTTGATGAAAAAGGACAAGCTGATACTTTTAAACGAAAAACAGAAATTTGTAAGCGAGCATATGACTTATTAATTTCAGCAATTAATTTTCCTCCTGAAGATATTATTTTTGATCCCAATATTTTTGCAATTGCGACAGGTATCGAAGAACACAATAATTACGCAGTTGATTTTATTAATGCGACGAGATGGATTAAGGAAAATCTTCCACACGCAAAAATTTCAGGTGGTGTATCAAATGTAAGCTTTAGTTTTAGAGGTAATGATGCAGCGCGCGAAGCTATTCATACAGTCTTTTTATATCATGCCATCAAAGCCGGATTATCCATGGGGATTGTCAATGCAGGCATGATGGGCGTTTATGATGATCTTGATTCAGAACTTAAAGAGCGTGTAGAAGATGTCGTGCTGAATCGCAGACCTGATGCTACAGAGAGAATGATTGAAATTGCCGGCACATTGAAAGGAAGCAAAAAAGAGGCGCAAACACTTAATTGGCGAGGCACAGAAACTGAGCCGATGACTGTGAACAAAAGACTTGAATATGCATTAGTGCACGGCATTACAGATTTCATTGTAGACGATACTGAAGAGGCACGATTGAACGCCATGCAAAAAAATGGACGACCTATTCATGTCATTGAGGGCCCTTTGATGGATGGGATGAATGTCGTAGGTGATTTATTTGCCCAAGGCAAAATGTTTTTACCACAGGTGGTGAAATCAGCGCGTGTGATGAAGCAGGCTGTAGCCCATTTAGTGCCTTTTATCGAAGAAGAAAAAAAACTAGAAGAGAAAAGAACCGGCATTGTTTCAAAACCTAAAGGCAAAATGCTCATTGCAACTGTCAAAGGTGATGTGCATGACATTGGTAAAAATATTGTATCAGTCGTCTTGCAATGTAATAACTTTGAAGTGATTAACATGGGTGTGATGGTGCCGTGTTCAGAAATTTTAGAGATGGCTAAAAAAGAAAATGTCGACATTATTGGTTTGTCGGGACTCATAACGCCATCATTAGAAGAAATGACACATGTCGCAAAAGAAATGCAACGTGATCCTCACTTTAGAGGATTAAAAATGCCCCTTCTTATTGGGGGTGCCACGACCTCTCGGGCTCATACAGCGGTCAAAATTGCACCGCATTATGATGGGCCAGTCATTTATGTGCCTGATGCATCAAGATCTGTAGCGGTGATGCAATCACTTTTAACACCAGAACAAAAAGATCAATACATCAGTGATATTGAAAAAGATTATGCGCGAGCACGTGAGCAACATGCAAATAAAAAAGGTATTAAATTATTAACGATTGAAGAAGCAAGACTTAATAAATTAAAACTTCAATTTGATAAAACATATACACCGCTGGCACCAAAATTTATTGGTAAACGTGTATTTAAAAATATCGATTTAAATTTAATAGCACCTTATATCGATTGGAGTCCATTTTTCCAAACTTGGGATTTAGTGGGCTTTTATCCAGCGATACTTAATGACCCTATAGTGGGCAAAAGTGCCACGCAAGTATTTAAAGAAGCGCAAAGCATGCTCACAAAACTCATTAACAACCGTGCACTCGTTGCTAATGGAGTCGTGGCTTTCTATCCAGCTAATAGTATCGAAGATGATATTGAAATTTATGCCGATGAATCACGCACAAAAACTTTATTTACTTATTATGGATTAAGACAACAGTCTGAAAAACCTAAAGTAGAAAATGCACAAAAACCGAATCAGTGTTTGTCTGACTTTGTTGCGCCAAAATCATCAGGTATTAAAGATTACATCGGTATCTTTGCCGTAACGAGTGGATTAGGCATGGAAAAGTATGAAGAAGAATTTAAGAATAAAAATGATGACTACATTAGCATCATGTTCAAATCTTTAGCTGATCGCTTGGCCGAAGCATTTGCTGAATACATGCATGAGCGCGTTAGAAAAGATTTGTGGGGCTATGCGATAGATGAAAATCTAGACAAAGAAGCGCTCATTAAAGAAGCTTATAAAGGTATCCGACCTGCGCCTGGCTATCCTGCTTGCCCTGATCACACTATTAAAAAAGAAATATTTACCCACTTAAAATTAGATGAAATTGATATGCATCTCACCGACTCATTTGCGATGAGCCCTGCTGCCTCGGTGTCAGGTTTTTATTTTGGACACCCAGAAGCGCATTATTTTAGTGTAGATAAAATTGGTGAAGATCAATTAAAAGATATGGCTAAGCGTCGAGATGTATCGATTGAATTTTTAAAAAAATGGTTAGCACCTAATTTATAAAATAACAAAATGCATATTCATATCTTAGGCATTTGTGGAACGTTTATGGGTGGCTTGGCTTCGCTTGCCAAAGCTTCTGGTTATCGCGTGACGGGTTGCGATACGAATGTATACCCACCCATGAGTACTCAATTGGGAAACATTGGCATTGAGCTCATTGAAGGGTTTGATAAAAAACAAACTGAATTAAAGCCAGATCTTTATGTGATTGGTAATGTTGTCTCTCGAGGCAATCCCTTGATGGAAGAAATTATGAATCAAGGCTTGCCTTATATTTCAGGACCGCAATGGCTTTATGAAGCCATTTTAAAAGATAAATGGGTGCTTGCTGTCGCAGGGACACATGGCAAAACAACAACAACATCCATGCTCGCTTGGATTTTAGAATTTAATGGGTATGCGCCAGGATTCCTTATTGGAGGTGTGCCGCTAAATTTTGATGGGTCAGCTCGCCTGCCACAGAAAAATAAATCGAATGAAGCTTCGCCTTTTTTTGTGATTGAAGCAGATGAATATGACACGGCTTTTTTTGATAAACGATCCAAGTTTGTTCATTATCATCCTAAAACCGCTATTCTAAATAATCTTGAATATGATCATGCGGATATCTTTCCAGATCTTCAGGCGATTGAAACACAGTTTCATCATATGGTTCGTATGGTTCCAGGTATTGGTCGCGTCATCATTAATGACGAAGAAGAAAGTTTAAAAAGAGTTATCGATAAAGGCTGTTGGTCTGAGAAAGTCTATATTGGAAGCGAGCAAGGCTTATCAATTGGCAAGGTCAATCAAGATCTGTCATTTGAAGTTTTGAATCTTGGAAAATTGATAGGCACTTTATCGTGGAGTCTTTTGGGCCATCATAATCGCATGAATGCTTTAGCTGCGATTGCAGCATCACATCATGTAGGTGTGACATTCGAAAATGCCATAGAAGCATTAGAAACATTTAAAAATGTGAAGCGCAGAATGGAATGTATCGGTGAGAAAAATGGTATTACGATTTATGATGATTTTGCCCATCATCCAGCAGCGATATCAACCACCCTCGCTGGGTTACGAGCCAAGGTAGGTAAAGCAAGGATTATTGCAGTCTTAGAACCAAGATCGAATACGATGAAACTAGGCACGATGAAGGATCAGTTACCCAAGAGCTTAAAAGATGCAGATCAAGTATTTTGCTACGGTGAAAAATTAGGATGGAATGCAGAAGAGGCTTTAGCGCCTATCAAAAGTAAATCCTTTGTAGGACTAGAAATGAAAACTTTTGTTGAAGCTATTTTAAAAGAGGCAAAGTCAGGCGATCATATTCTCGTGATGAGTAATGGCAGCTTTAATGGTATCCATCAAACTTTATTACAAGGGATAATTTAAGTTATGCCTATGGATGAAAGTTTATATAAGAATAATATTCTTAAGCTTTCAATTCTCTTGTCACTTGCATTGCATTTTCTTGCAATTCAACTCATACACTTTAAGCCTTCAAAACCGTTTCAAAATAAATTTTCACAAATTGAAGTGGTTTTAACGAATTCAAAAGACAATCATCAGGTTGATGCTGATGTCTTAGGGCAAAGCAATTCAAATAAAGGCGGCAATATAGAAAAAGATATACATAAAAAAACACCACTTCCTATCATTACTGAAAATAAGAATACATTTCAATTAAATAATCGAGCTGATCAGGCTATACCTGGGAAAGCCTCAAGCTCTTCACAAGAAAAAATTGTAAAAAAAGATGTACAAATTCTGAATGAGCCAAAAGCAGTTCAGCAACCTAAAGAATCGAAAGTAATCAATAAATCAATTAGCAAAGAAGACATCTTGGCAAGTGCTAGTGAAATAAGCACATCAGATGCTGCACTTTCAAATCAAACTTCTAATTTCGAAAAACAGCCTAGACGCAAATACATTGGCGCTCGTACTAAAGAATATAAATATGCCTTGTATGCTGAAGCCTGGCGACAGAAAGTAGAAACATTAGGTAATA
>CAIWQV010000051.1 GCA_903914945.1 uncultured Methylophilaceae bacterium | reverse complement strand
CGAAATGCAGCAGAAGATACTCTAAAGATTATGCGAGAAGAGGGCGCTGATAAAGTAGGAGGCGTGATGCACTGCTTTACAGAGTCGCTAGATGTTGCATTGGATGCTATTAAACTTAATTTTTATATTTCATTTTCAGGGATTGTGACCTTTAAGAATGCTATTGAACTAAAGGAAGTCGTCAAATCTATTCCTCTTGATCGTATCCTTATTGAAACTGACTCGCCTTATCTTGCACCTGTGCCTTATCGAGGCAAAATAAATGATCCATCGAATGTGATTCATGTAGCCGAGGAGATAGCAAAACTAAAAAATATTTCATTAGAGGAAGTGGGTGCGGCAACGACACATAATTTCTTTAAGCTTTTTTCGAAATGCAGCCGATCGAATTAACAATACTCGGAGCTGGTTCAAGTGCGGGCACACCTGTGGTCGGTTGCAGCTGTATGACTTGCTTATCTAGTAATCCAAAAAATAAACGTACACGCTGCTCATCACTTATTAAATTTAGGTCAGGTCAATATATTCTTATTGATACGAGCCCCGATTTACGTTTTCAATCTTTAAGAGAATCTATTCATAGAATTGATGCGGTCCTGTATACACATACCCATGCCGATCATCTCCACGGTATTGATGATTTAAGAGCTTTTTGTCAATTACACAAAATGCAAATACCCATTTACGGAAAAAAAGAAGCGCTTGATCATATTGCTTTAAAATTTGGCTACGCTTTGGGAGAGCCTAAGGGTTTTTGGGAAATGCCTGTTTTAAAAGCTATGCCGATTCAAGAGCCATTTAAACTTTTTAATGAGCTCGTTATCCCTATCCCTCTCATTCATGGAAAAGCAGAAATTTACGGTTATCGTATTGGTAACTTTGCTTACCTGACTGATGTATCTCATATCCCAGAAAATTCACTGAAACTTTTAGAGGGTTTAGATATCTTATTCCTAGATTGTTTGCGTATAAAAGAACATCACACACATATCAATCTTGAGCAAAGTTTGATGTTCGCAAATCAAATAAAAGCAAAGAAAACTTATTTGATTCATATGACACATGATTTAGAATATGAATCATTAAAGAAAGAATTACCTGATCATATTGAAGTAGGGTACGACGGGCTTAAAATCACCATAAATTAAAGGTTAATATGTCAATATCATTTAAAAAATTATTATTTATATTCATAGCTTTAGGGCTATCTTTTCATGTATTAGCTGAAGGAAAAAAGCTCTATTCGGAAAATGAGTTTCTAGATACATTTGGCTCTAAATCAAAGGAAAAAGTTCTACAAGTTCTAGGTGAGCCCGCAAGAAAAGAAATGTCTGTTAAGCCAACTAATGCAAGCTCTGTGATTGGAAGACCGACTGAGGATCGAGCTGGTGTTAGTAAGCGAGTCAATATTGAGATGTGGTACTACAATAATCTTGTTAAATCTGACGAAAAAAATACATGGAAACAGACTGAGCTCACGATTATGGACGGCAAGGTGTTCAATATAGGCTTCTTTAATAGCCGCTAATACAAATGCGTGGCTCACAAGACAAGGAGCTACTTAACCAGGCGATTGATTTCGCAATCAACGATTCGTGGGATGCTTTTCACAAAATTGTTCAAGATCTTCATTCGATAGAAGCCTATTGGATTCATGCTGTCCTTCATAAGATTGAGGGTGATGAATTTAACAGTCGTTATTGGTATGAAAGGGCACAACAACCATACGAAGCATATAGCGACCCAAAGATAGAACTCGCCTTTATACAAAATAACTTATAGAAAGTCCCTATGGATAATCAAGATGCGGTAGATGTTACCTGTACTGATAATGGCAAAAAAGTAATTGGTTATATCTTAAATTACAGACCAAAAGATCAATTAGAAATTTCTTTGAATACAGTCAGGATTCGTATGCAGTATAAATCTGGTATCTTTGTTGGATCAATGGCGGGTATGGAGTTCGTAGTCCAGGAGGACTCATTACCTAGGCAATTTAAAGACTTTCATAGGTAGCTTTAGGTATTATTGACTTCGTATAATGTATATTATGTAAAATAAAATATACAGCTTAAATCAAATAGCCTTAAAAAGTATTTTAAGGTCCTCTGCTCCAATATCATTAGCTATCTTATTTGCTTCATCCAACCTAGATTGACT
>CAIWQV010000050.1 GCA_903914945.1 uncultured Methylophilaceae bacterium | reverse complement strand
TGTGGCATGGGCGTAAAAACACTTAAACGTGTGCCAATGATAATTTGAGCGGCCCCCTCTTTAGCGAGTCGCCAATGTGTTAAGCGTTCGTTATCCGTTAAATGGCTATGGAGTGTGACAAGCGTGTACTTTTCGAAACGTGCTCGAAAGCGACTCTCGAGTTGTGGTGTTAAATTAATTTCAGGGACAAGCACGAGCACTTGTGCATGTTCTTTTTTTAACGCTTCTTCGATTAAGCGAATATAGACTTCAGTTTTACCGCTTCCTGTAATCCCATAAAGTAACCAAGGTGCAAAAGCTTGATTTGTTTTTGTAATTTCATCGAATGCTTTTTTTTGTTCATCGTTCAATGATGGAATAGCAGCTTGCCTATAAACTGTGTCGTCTAAGGTCACCTCATTTTTTTCAATCCAACCCATCTCATCTAAAGTTTCGATTGATTTCTTCCAAGCGCTGCTGATCGAACGAAGACTTGCCTCATCTAACTCTGTGGCATCAATCAAGCTCATTACAATGCGCTTTAAAATCGTCTGCCGAGGGGGCAATTGATCAACCCCTAACTCAATAGCTTTGGGTGTTAAGCGATATAGATATTTCTTTGCCATCGCTTTGGTATTCAATTTTTTTAAGCGGGATGGTACAGCGGATAAAATCGTTTGGCCTAGAGGATAGTGATAATACTGACTACAAAATTGAAAAAGCTTGAAACTTTTCTCATCAAAAATGACTTCGGGATCGAGACGAATAATAGACTTTAATTTTTTAGATTCGATTGATGTAGTGCCTGAAATTCCCACCACGACGCCGATCATTTTGCGAGCACCAAAGGGGACCACCACATACTGTCCAATTTGAGTATTAGGGTGGTCAGTCTTATAGTCAAAAACCCGATCGAGTGGGACATCGAGGGCGACTTTTAAAATATGAAGTACGTCAGTCATGGTGTTAGTTTTTAAGGGGAGTCCATCAATTCTAAGTTAAAATAAACGCTTTAATCCTTGCCTATCATTCTAAGACGTGAAATCTCATCTTCTACAATTATTGTTGCCCGTCGCACAATCGATACATCCTGAGATTTTAGCGAATTCTATTCAATTAGATCGTCCTAAATCGATCGAACATGGTGATTTTTCAAGCAACTTGGCAATGGCACTCGCAAAGACTTTGAAAAAAAATCCGCGTGAATTGGCAACTCTCATCATTGAGAAACTTCCTGCCTCACCTTTGATTGAAAAAATCGAGATTGCGGGTGCAGGTTTTATTAATTTCTATTTGAGTGAAAAAGCACGTACCTTCATTATCCATGAGATTTTAAAAAATTCTGAAGTCTACGGACAAAATACTTCGGGCCATGATGACAAAGGTCAGCCTCAAAAAGTCCAAATCGAGTTTGTATCAGCCAATCCCACAGGGCCACTTCATGTAGGTCATGGCCGAGGTGCTGCGATTGGTGACTCATTAGCGAGACTTCTAAAATTCAATGGCTGGGATGTGACACGCGAATTTTATTACAACGACGCGGGTGCCCAAATTGATAATCTCACAAAGTCAGTGCATGCCAGATGTCACAATATGGATCCATCGGATCCCGCATTTCCTGAAGATGGTTATCGTGGTGAATACATTGTCGACATTGCGAATGCCTTTTTAAATAAAGAGAGTATTGAATGTGAAGGCAAAACGATTCATGCATCAGGCCAAATTGATGACTTAGAATCTATTCGACAGTTCAGTGTTGCCTATTTGCGACACGAACAAGATCAAGACTTAAATGCATTTCAGATTAAATTTGATGTCTTCACCTTGGAATCCTCCTTCTATCAAAGTGGTCAAATAGAAAAGGTTGTAGATTCGCTCACTAAAAATGGCTTTACCTATGAAGAAGACAATGCGCTTTGGCTGAAAACCACAGAGTTTGGTGATGACAAAAATCGTGTCATGAAAAAATCCGATGGAAGTTATACCTATTTCATTCCTGATGTGGCTTATCACTTCAATAAATGGGAGCGAGGCTTTAAGCGCGTCATCAATGAACATGGAGCTGACCATCACAGCACGATTACTAGGGTCAGAGCAGGGCTTCAAGCTTTAAAAGTGGGTATTCCTGACACCTATCCTGAATATGTGCTTCATCAAATGATCACAGTCATGAAGGGCGGTGAGGAAGTTAAGCTTTCTAAACGTGCGGGAAGTTATGTGACACTCCGAGATTTAATTGACGAAGTGGGTTGTGATGCGACACGCTATTTCTTGATAGCTCGTAAACCTGACACGCAACTCGTGTTTGACATTGATTTAGCCAAAACACAAAATTCAGATAATCCTGTGTATTACATTCAATATGCACATGCCCGTATTGCAGGTGTTCTAAAACAATGGGGCGGGGATATTGATAAATTAGGTCAAGTTAATATTGATCATCTTAAATCCACACAAGAACTCATCCTCATTAAACGCTTAAGCGAATTTCCGGAAATTGTTTTGCATGCAGGCATTGAATTAGCATCGCATACCATTGCAAACTATCTAAAAGACTGTGCGGCCGATCTTCATAGCTATTATAATGACACTAAGTTTTTGGTTGAGAATGAAGATGAAAAGTTAGCGCGCTTAAGTTTAATCTGTGCCACACAAATTGTATTAAAAAATGGTCTCGATCTTCTCGGTGTCAACGCCCCGGAAAAAATGTAACAAGAAAATAAGGTACATATGGAAAAAGGTAAATCAGGTAGTTCTTTTACGAATGGTCTTTTTATGGGCAT
>CAIWQV010000049.1 GCA_903914945.1 uncultured Methylophilaceae bacterium | reverse complement strand
CTAAAAAAATCGTTGCGAAGAAAAAAGCTCCGGTCAAAAAAATTGTAGCTAAGAAAAAACCAGTAGCTAAAAAAATCGTTGCGAAGAAAAAAGCTCCGGTCAAAAAAATTGTAGCTAAGGCAGTTGCTCCTAAAAAAGTTGTTGCTCAGAAAGCTGTGCCTGCAAAAATTGTTCCGCTTAAATCTAAAGTCGGTGGCTCATCTCAAAAAGGTCTAAAACAATTCAGATCTTATGAAGCCAAAAAAGGCGAAAACTATATGAGCAAAAGTCAGCTTAATCATTTCCGCAGTATTCTTAACGAATGGAAAACAGAATTAAGTCAGGATATTGATCGCACGGTTCATACCATGCAAGATGAGTTGACTTCATATGCAGATCCTAATGATCGCGCAAGCCAGGAATCTGATATGGCTCTTGAACTTAGAAATCGAGATCGTGAACGTAAACTGATCAAAAAAATAGATGAGACGATAAGAAATATCGAAAGCCAAGATTATGGATACTGCGCCGGCTGTGGCGAAGAAATTGGTTTAAAACGTTTAGAAGCACGCCCTACGGCAACGCTTTGTATTGATTGCAAGACGCTTGATGAGATCCGCGAAAAACAAATGGCAGGTTAATTGATTTGTTTAAATAAAAAACCCGGGGTCTCCCGGGTTTTTTATTGTCTTAAATTTCTTTAAAACGATTAGTCTTCTTTTTTACCTTCAGATTTTTCTTCAGCAGGTGGTGGCTCAATCAGTGCTTTTGCACTTACACGAACACGGCCTTTATCATCCACTTCAATGACTTGTACTTTAACCTTTTGTCCATCAGACAAGAAGTCTGTCACTGCATTCACTCGTTGATGAGCAATTTGTGAAATATGAAGTAAACCATCTTTACCAGGTAGTAGAGATACAATTGCGCCAAAATCTAACATCTTAATCACGGTGCCTTCGTAGATTTGACCTACTTCGATTTCCGCTGTGATTTCTAAAATACGACGCTTCGCTTCTTCGCCTTGAAGACCATCCACACAAGCAATCTTAATGGTGCCATCATCTTCAATATCAATCGTCGCACCTGTTTGTTCAGTTAAAGCTTTAATCACGGATCCGCCTTTACCAATCACTTCACGAATTTTATCTGGATGAATCTTCACAGTAATAATTCTTGGTGCAAATGCAGATAGCTCTTTACGGCTACCTTTCATTTCTTTTTTCATGATCGCTAAAATATGTTCACGTCCTTCTTTAGCTTGGCTTAGCGCCACCTGCATAATTTCAGTCGTGATCCCTGTAATTTTAATATCCATTTGAAGGGCTGTAATACCATCTTCAGTTCCAGCCACTTTGAAGTCCATGTCACCTAAGTGATCTTCGTCACCTAAGATGTCTGTCAACACTGCAACACGGTTACCTTCTTTAATAAGACCCATCGCAATTCCAGCTACGTGTGCTTTGATCGGAACACCTGCGTCCATTAAAGCTAGACAACCTCCACATACAGATGCCATAGAGCTTGAGCCATTTGATTCTGTAATTTCAGACACTACACGAATCGTATAACTAAAATCTTCTTTAGAAGGTAAGACCGCAATCAATGCTCGCTTAGCGAGTCGTCCATGTCCAATTTCACGACGTTTTGGTGTGCCCACACGTCCTGTTTCACCTGTTGCATAAGGAGGCATATTGTAATGAAGCATGAAGCGATCTGAATATTCGCCTTGAAGTGCATCAATCGATTGCTCATCACGACTTGTACCTAGTGTTGCCACAACAAGCGCTTGCGTCTCACCACGAGTGAAAAGAGCTGAGCCGTGTGTTCTTGGAAGAACGCCTGATCTAATCGCAATCGGTCTAACCGTGCGAGTATCTCGACCATCAATACGAGGCTCACCATCTAAAATTTGCGTACGAACTGTTTTTGCTTCTAAATTAAAAAATTCATTTTTAATTTTGTTTGTTTCTGTCGTATCGGTATCTTCAGTAATAAGCGCAGCGAATACTTTATTTTTAATTTCATCTAGTTTTGCTGAGCGATCGCCTTTTGATTTAATTTGAAATGCAGCGTGTACATCTTTTGCTGCTAAATCATGAATCTTTTTAATGAGCGCTTTATCTGGTTCTGGTGCAACCCAATCCCACGGCTCTTTGCCAACTTCTTTAGCTAATTCATTAATCATTTTAATCACAGCTTGCATTTCTTTATGGCCATGAAGTACGGCACCTAGCATAACGCTTTCGGGCAATTCTTTTGCTTCTGATTCCACCATCAACACAGCTGAATCTGTCGCCGCAACCACGAGATCAAGTTCACTTTCTTTCAATTGTGAAGCTGTTGGGTTAGTTACATACTCTTCATTAATATAACCTACGCGAGCAGCACCAATCGGTCCATAAAAAGGAATGCCAGAAATAGCTAATGCAGCTGAAGCACCAATGATTGCTGGAATATCAGAATCAATTTCACTGTCAGATGAAACTACCGTCGCTACGATTTGAATTTCGTTGTAGAAACTTTCTGGGAATAAAGGACGTAATGGACGATCAATTAAACGCGAAGTCAGTGTCTCTTTTTCACTTGGACGGCCTTCTCGTTTGAAAAAACCGCCAGGGATCTTACCTGCTGCATATGTTTTTTCTTGATAATCAACTGTAAGAGGGAAGAAATCTTGGCCTTCTTTAACATCATGTCTGCCCACGACTGTAACTAATACTGCTGTATCGCCATAACTTACTAATACTGCGCCATCGGCTTGTCTTGCTATCTCACCTGTTTCAAGTGTTAAGGTGTGCGCACCGAATTGAATACTTTTCTTAATTGCTTTAAACATAATTTACCCTTTTCTTTTTTCATTCGTTATTCACTTCTTAATAACGAATACATTAACTAACATTTAACATCCAATAAAAAAGCCGACGCATCTTCCTATAAGAAGGATTGCAATCGGCTTCAAAACTTACGAATCAATAAATCTCTTAAACTAATTAATTAAATAGTTAAAAAATTATTTACGTAAACCAAGACGCTCAATCAATGATTGATAGCGACTTAAACTCTTACCTTTAAGGTAATCCAATAATTTTCTGCGTTGACTTACAAGCGCTAAAAGTCCACGACGTGAGTGGTGATCTTTTGCATTGGTTTTGAAATGATCTGCTAAATAACCAATACGACTTGTGATAAGTGCAACTTGCACTTCTGGGGATCCTGTATCGTTCTTTGCCTGTTGATATTCACTTACAACTTTGGCTCTTTCTGCTGCTGTTGATGCCATTTAATCTTCTCTCCTCATTCAGAACCGCGTATTTTAATTGTATTCTTTTGATTTAACAATATGTTTTTTATAATATATTTGCTATTAAACGCTTAGGAAAGAGGCGTCCTTGAAGATCGGGTTGGCCTACGCCTAAAAACTGACCTGATGTCCCATACAAACGTAATTCATTATCATTTTTACCATTAAAATCAATGGCTTGCCCTTTTTTAATCGCTTCTGTTTCAGTTAAAGTCAGCTGAATAGATGAAAGTCCCTCAAGTAAGGCATCCACAGGTAAAAGTGTTTTTTCTCGCGATGCCATGGACATAGCTTCAATCGCTTCAATTGTTAATGCGTCTGATAATTGAAAATTGCCCGTTTGAGTGCGCTCTAAACCCTTTAAGTAAGCTCCACACCCTAATGCATGTCCAATATCTTCTGCCAAAGTTCGAATATAGGTGCCTTTGCTACAACTCACTTCCAAAATGACGATACTTTCTTCTATTTTGTTAAGTGTGATGTCATAAATTGTCACCTGCCTAGATTTTCGTTCAATTTCAATACCCTGTCTCGCGTATTCGTATAAAGGCTTACCTTCAAACTTTAATGCAGAAAACATGGGTGGTATTTGCGTAATGTCTCCTGTAAATTTTTGCAGTGTTTCTTCTAATTGATTAGGCTTTAAAACCACATCTTTTTGACTCACGACCTCCCCCTCTTGATCACCTGTCGTCGTGGTCACGCCTAGCTGAATGGTTGCAATATAAGTTTTATTAGCCTCTAGTAAGCGATGTGAGAATTTAGTAGCTTCACCTATGCATATGGGTAACAAACCTGAAGCCATCGGATCTAACGTGCCGGTATGGCCCGCTTTTTTTGCATTGAATAGCCATTGAATTTTTTTTAAAGCTTGATTAGAGGAAAAACCAAGTGGTTTGTTGAGTAAAAAAACGCCATCAATCTCGCGTTTTAAAGACTTCTTTTGCATGAAAATAAATTACTGGGGAGGGAGAGCGTCTTTAATGAGCTGAGAAATCTTCATACCCTCATCAATCGACGAATCGTAGACAAAATGAAGTTGCGGTATGCCACGAGTGGCCATGCGTTTTGACAATTGCGCACGTAAATATCCGGTGGAACGCTCTAGACCTTGCATGATTAATGGATCATTTGTAGGAGACGTGAAATATATCTTGGCATGAAGCAAATCAGGTGTCACTTGAACTTCCGTAATTGTAAGCATGCTAACTGCAGGATCTTTCAGTTCTGATTGGATGAGTTCCGCAAGCTCTCGCTTAATTTGTTCTGAAATACGATCACTTCTCGCATAGGATCGATTCACCATAGTTAAAGCTTACGCGCAACCTCAACCACTTCAAAGACTTCAAGCATGTCAGCCACTTCAATCTCATTAAAGCCTTTAATAGAGAGTCCGCACTCAAAGTTATTTTTAACTTCTTTCACATCATCTTTAAATCGTTTTAATGAATCGAGTTCACCCGAATGAATCACGACGTTATTTCTTAATACGCGCACCATTGAATTTCTTCGAATGACGCCATCTTGAACATAACAACCTGCAATAGAACCGATTTTAGAAATTTTAAACACTTCGCGAATTTCAACCATACCAATCACATTTTCTTTTTGTTCTGGTGATAATAATCCGCCAAGCGCTGCTTTCACTTGATCAACAGCTTCATAAATAATGCTGTAGTAATGCACATCAACTTCAAGTGAATCAATTAATTTACGCGCACCTGTTTCAGCCCTTACATTAAATGCAATAAGAATTGCTTTTGATGCACTCGCTAAATTAACATCAGACTCAGTCACAGCGCCCACGCCCGTGTGAATCACATTTACTTTCACTTCATCGGTAGATAATTTTTGTAAGGAAGTGGATAGTGCTTCGTAAGATCCTTGAACATCAGATTTAATAATGAGCGGCAATACTTTCACATTACCTTCAGCCATTTGATCAAAAATATTTTCAAGTTTTGCAGCTTGTTGTTTTGCTAATTTCACATCTCTGAATTTGCCTTGACGGAATAAAGCAATTTCGCGTGCTTTACGTTCATCATTTAAAACAACTACTTCTTCGCCTGCATTCGGCACATCAGCCAAACCTAATACCTCGACTGGAATTGAAGGCCCAGCCTCTTTAATTTCTTTCCCTGTTTCATCGAGCATCGCGCGAATGCGGCCAAAAGCAGATCCAGCTAACAATGTATCGCCACGTTTTAAAGTGCCTGACTGAATAAGAATTGTTGCGACAGGACCTCGGCCTTTATCAAGACGGCCTTCAATCACAAGGCCTTTTGCAGGCGTATTTTTCGGAGCTTTAAGTTCGAGAATTTCTGCTTGAAGAAGCACTGACTCAAGAAGTTTATCAATCCCTTGTCCTGATTTAGCTGACACTTCTACAAACATAGTTTCGCCACCAAAATCTTCGGGCACCACTTCTTGTGCAACGAGTTCCATTTTTACACGTTCAGGAGAGGCATCAGGTTTATCAATTTTATTGATCGCAACCACGATAGGCACATTACCTGCTTTTGCATGATGAATCGCTTCAATGGTTTGCGGCATCACGCCATCATCTGCTGCTACAACTAAAATCACGATGTCGGTTGCCTTTGCTCCTCGAGCGCGCATTGCTGTAAAAGCTTCATGGCCTGGTGTGTCTAAAAAAGTCACCATACCGCGAGGGGTTTCCACATGGTAAGCACCGATGTGTTGTGTAATACCCCCAGCTTCGCCAGAAGCTACACGCGTGGTTCGAATATAGTCAAGCAACGATGTTTTACCGTGATCCACGTGACCCATGACAGTCACTACTGGAGGTCGCGTTTCTAAAATAGCTTCTATCGATGAATCTTGAGTAATTAATGCTTCAGGGTCATTATCTAAAGCTGCAATTGCGGTATGTCCCATTTCACCCACCACGATCATGGCAGTGTCTTGATCTAAAATTTGATTAATCGTGACCATCATACCCATGTTCATCAGCACTTTAATCACTTCAGTCGCTTTCACAGACATCTTGTGCGCTAAGTCAGCTACCGAAATAGTTTCAGGCACAGGAATTTCACGAACAATCGGCTCAGAAGGTGCTACAAATGTTGACTCTTCATTTTCTTCGCGATGTTTTGATCTTGATTTAGGTGAGCGCCATCCTGATGCAACGCTTGAATCGCCTCGGCCTTTAAGTGTGCGCTTTTTAAATTCGCGATCGGACCAATCCTTCTCGCTTTTATCAACTTGTTTTTCTTTAGTTTCAACTTTGACACCTGCTTTAGAGGCTGGGCGATGAAGTGTACCTTCGCTAAGTTTGGCAGTCGGCACTGCATTAACTTTTGCAACAACCTCTTGTTTTTTTCTAGCATCTTCTGCTTGCGCTGCAGCAAGTGCTGCATGTCGTTTCGCTTCATCTTCTCGAATCGATAATTCATTTTCACCAAGCATTTCTGCTCTTGTTTTAGGTGCTGCCGGTGATTCAACAGGTGTCGGTTCTGCTATAGAGGTATCCACAGGCTGACCATCTTCACGTCTAACGAGGACACGCTTTTTACGTACCTCAACTTGAATCGTGCGAGCGCGTCCTGTGCTATCTGTTTTTTTAATCTCTTTATTTTGTTTGTGCGTTAGAGTGATTTTATTTTTTGGTGTTTGCGATTGACCGTGCTCTTTACGAAGATATTCAAGCAGCGCAGATTTATCTACTTCAGTCAGAGAATCTTCTGCTGCTGATTTATTTACGCCAGCACTTTTAAGCTGTTCGATTAATAAATCAACAGGTAAGCCTAATTCGACAGCAAATTTAGTGACAGTTGATTGTCCCATTTAACACCTCATAATATTCATCGTAGGGTGAAGGTGCCTTTAAACAAACCAAGGCGCTCTAGCAGTCATAATCAACTGTTTAGCCCGCTCTTCATCCATCGAAGTCATTTCAACCAATTCATCTACCGCAAGATCAGCGAGATCTTCCATTTTAGAAATACCTTTCGAAGCAAGGAGGTTCGCCGTAGCATCATCCATACCTTCCATCGTGAGTAAGTCTTCTGCAGCCTCTTCTACTTTTTCTTCTTTTGCAATCGCTTCAGTCAGAAGTGCAGCTCTTGCACGTGAACGCAATTCATTCACAGTGTCTTCATCAAACGCTTCGATCTCTATCATTTCTTGTAATGGCACATAAGCAATTTCTTCTAATGTACTAAATCCTTCTTGCACAAGAATATCAGCGACGTCTTCGTCCACATCAAGTTTCGCCATAAACAATTGACTTGTACTTGCATACTCTTCTTCATTTTTCTTGGAAGACTCTTCTTCTGTCAGAATATTAATATTCCAACCTGTAAGTTCAGATGCGAGGCGAACATTTTGACCATTGCGACCAATGGCTTGCGCTAAATTTTCTTCATTCACTACAACATCCATACTGTGCTTTTCTTCATCAACCACAATACTTGAAACTTCAGCTGGTGCCATCGCATTAATTACAAACTGCGCAGGTTCCATTGACCATAAAACAATATCGACGCGCTCACCGGCGAGTTCGCCTGTCACTGCTTGCACTCTTGATCCGCGCATACCTACGCATGTGCCGACTGGATCAATTCTTTGATCGTTGGCTTTCACGGCAATTTTTGAACGTAATCCTGGATCACGTGATGCTGCTTTAATCTCTAATAAACCTTCTTCAATTTCTGGCACTTCGAGTTCAAATAATCGAATAAGAAATTCAGGTGCAGTTCTAGATAAAATAAGTTGTGGTCCGCGATGGCTTCTTTCAACGTTCGTAAGATAAGCTCTCACGCGGTCGCCAATGCGAAGATTTTCTTTAGGGATCATTTGATCGCGCGGAAGCACCGCTTCAATACGTCCTACTTCAATGACGCCATTGCCTCGGTCCATTCGCTTGATAACGCCTGTGACTAATTTTTCATTGCGACCTAAGAAATCTTCTAAGATCTGCTCTCTTTCGGCTTCGCGCACTTTTTGTAAGATCACTTGTTTTGCAGCCTGCGCGCCAATTCGGCCAAATTCAATTGATTCTAATGGCACTTCAATCGTGTCATTTTCAACTTTACCTTCTGCACGAGCATCTAATAATGAGATTTGTGCATCTTCATTTTCAATGAGATCATCATTCACAAATGTCCAACGTCTAAAAGATTTATATTCGCCTGTATCGCGATCGATTTCGACACGTACATCAATGTCTTCTTTATTTTTTTTCTTTGTAGCTGAAGCTAAGGCCGATTCAAGTGCTTCAAAGACTACGTCCTTGTTGACATTTTTTTCATGGGCTAAAGCATCTACTAATAATAAAATCTCGCGACTCATTTCAATCTCCGCAAATCATTTTCTAACGTTTAAATTCTGGGCTTAATCGAGCTTTGTCAATATTTGATAAAGCAAAGCGATAAAGCTCACCCTCACATATCAAAAGAACAGTATCTTTTTCTGTTCCCTCAATCGTGCCTAAAAAATTTTTACGCGCTTCTAAAGGCATCCTTAACTTCACTGAAGCTCGCTCGCCTTTGAAACGCTCAAAATCAGCTATTTTCTTTAACACACGATCCATACCAGGGGATGAAACCTCTAGTCGGTCGTAATCTAAATCCTGCTCCACAGTGAGTACATGACCCAAATGGTTGCTCACTAAAGTGCAATCATCAATCGTCACTGAATCAGGCTTATCAATATAAATACGCAAAAGTTTGCCTCGATTTGAAATCTCCAAATCAACCAACTCGTATCCGAGCTGCTCCACGGTTCTTTCAATCAATGTTTCAAGCTTTTCCATCTCAAGTCGATTTCCTAAAATTACCCAAGTTGCAGAAATAAAAAATGGGCTTAAAGCCCATCAATATTTTCATGCCGAATTATATCAATAAATTCAGATAATTGAAATCAAAATTTCATTCAAAATCAATACGATCCATCACTTTAAACCACTTTGATCTTCGCAAATTTTCGCTTACCTACTTGAGCCACAAGTTCGACATTTTTAGAAATCATTTTTTTGCCGTCCTCTAGACGTTCGCCATCAATTTTAATGCCACCGCCCTCGACAAGCCGCATCGCTTCTGAGGTGCTCGCTACAAGCGACGCTTCTTTCAGCAGTTGCAGAATACCAATCGTGTCAGATTCAATCCGAATAGTTAACTCAGGCACATTATCTGGAATGCCGCCTTTAGATCGCGTTTGAAAATTTTCTAAGGCCTCAATAGCGGCTTCTTTTGAATGAAAGCGCGCCACAATTTCTTGAGCAAAAGTCACTTTAATATCCCGAGGATTCTGACCGGCTTTGACGCTGGCTTTCCATCCTTTGATCTCATCCATGGAGGCAAAAGAGAGCAGTTCAATATATCGCCACATTAATTCATCTGAAATAGACATAATTTTTGCAAATATAATTTCAGGGGCTTCGTTAATGCCAATGTAATTGCCTAAAGATTTAGACATCTTTTGAACGCCATCCAAGCCTTCAAGGAGAGGCATCGTAATGACACATTGCGGGGATTGGCCTGATTGTTTTTGTAATTCACGGCCCATCAATAGATTAAATTTCTGATCTGTGCCGCCTAATTCAACATCAGCTTTTAACGCAACAGAGTCATAGCCTTGGAGCAGTGGGTATAAAAATTCGTGAATCGCTATAGGTTGATTGGCTTTATATCGTTTACTAAAATCATCACGCTCTAACATGCGGGCAACAGTATGGCTTGCGGCCAATTTAAGCATCCCAGCCGCGCCTAAATCCGTTAACCATTTCGAATTAAATACCACTTCGGTTTGCTCACGTTTCAGTATTTTAAAAACCTGTTCAGCGTAGCTTTCTGCATTCTTTTTAACTTCATCTTGAGATAGAGGTGGGCGAGTAGCACTTTTGCCCGTAGGGTCGCCAATCATGCCTGTAAAATCGCCAATTAAAAATAAAACGTGATGGCCTAGATCTTGAAATTGTCTTAATTTATTTAATAGAACGGTATGTCCTAAATGAAGATCGGGTGCCGTTGGGTCAAAGCCAGCCTTGACTCTTAAAGGCTTACCTTTTTTGAGTTTCTCAAGAAGCTCTTCCTCGAGAAGAATTTCTTCGGCCCCTCGTTTAATGAGCGCTAACGCTTGGTTGATTTCAGTAGCCACAAATATTTCCGAATGGTTTTATGAAGTTTAATAATTGCCATCATTTTAGCCTAAATTATTTTATCAATATGGAAAATAGCGGAAATAAACCATTTACAATCTCACACATGAATCAATTTTTTATAGGTCTGATGTCGGGTACCAGCCTTGATGGCGTGGACGCTGTTCTTGTTGATTTTAATGGGGATCCTAAAATTATTAATCATAGTTATATCCCTTATGACGATGTCCTTCAAAGAAGTCTTCTAGCGCTCCATGTTCCGCATAGTAACGAGCTTGAAGAAAGTGCGCTCATAGGCAATATTTTGAGCTACAAGGCACATGAAGCTATTGAAGCCTTACTTAAAAAAACACAACTCTCCTCTAAAGATATCAAAGCTATTGGCTTTCATGGGCAAACGATTCGCCACCAGCCTCAAAAAGGCTATACCTTGCAAATTGGAAATCCTGCCTTATTAGCAGAGCTTTCAGGTATCAATGTGATCGCTGATTTTCGAAACCGTGACGTTGCAGCAGGCGGCCAAGGCGCACCTTTAGTGCCTGCGTTTCATAAAGAAATTTTTTCACACGCCACCATTCATCGCGCGATTATTAATATTGGTGGCATTGCTAATATCACGGACCTAAATCCGAAATCACCGATATTAGGTTTTGATAGCGGCCCTGGAAATCTTTTATTAGATTTCTGGACTAAGGCTCATCTAAATCAAACCTTTGATAATGAAGGTGCTTGGGCTCAAAAAGGTCAAATTATCCCAGAGCTACTTGATGCATTTTTGCAAGATGCTTATTTCGAAAAAGCACCTCCTAAAAGCACAGGTCGAGATCATTTCAATGAAGTTTGGTTAAATAAACACTTACAAAAATCTTACGCTAATCAAGACATTCAAAGAACGCTATTAGAATTAACTGCGCTCAGTATTGTGAATGCCATTCATGCACATCTTAAAAATGTCAGTGAGATTTATCTATGTGGTGGTGGTGCATTAAATAATTTTTTAATTGAACGATTAAAATCATTGATGCCTGATGCTCAGATTCAACTCACTGATGTCCTTGGAATAGCAACTCAGCATGTGGAAGCTGCCGCATTTGCTTGGCTTGCAAAACAATCCCTATTTTCAAAGCCAGGTAACTTACCTGAAGTCACCGGCGCTAAAGGCTTGCGCATTTTGGGTG
>CAIWQV010000048.1 GCA_903914945.1 uncultured Methylophilaceae bacterium | reverse complement strand
AAGTTTTGACACCTAGCAACCAAAATCTCCGGATTCTGGATGTTTTCTAACACACCCCTATTTCACCCCTGCCAAAATCCACCGCCCTGAGCTCTCTAAAACGCCCACAATTACTGTAAAATATCACTTTCTGGGGGATTAGCTCAGCTGGTAGAGCAGCGGACTCTTAATCCGTTTGTCGCGAGTTCGACCCTCGCATCCCCCACCAATTAAATCATCTTCTCTTGAGGGATCTTTTCGATTGGGACGATATTATGAGGAATAGCCTCAGTAGGATGTCTCTTCTCGCCAAACAATATAACTCCAATAATTACGATAGCTGCAAGAATCAGAATTCTATGTTCCTTTAATGATTCAAATATAGGCGGGGGCTCGCTATTATTTTCTTCATTCGAATAAAACGTTTGAGACTCATAAACATTTTGATTTATGAAGTTAGGTTGCAAAGATTCATCATATTTTCGTCTTGATTCTGGATCCAATAAAATCTCATGCGCAACATTAATATCCTTCATCATGTCTTCTGCGTATTTTTGATTGTCGGGATGTTTATCTGGATGATATTTTGAAGCAAACCTGTGGTATGCCTTTTTAATTTCATCTGAAGATGCAGTATTTTTGACTTTCAGAACTTCGTAATAATTTTGCATGCGAATATATTACAATGGGTTATAACGATTTACTTAATTAATTAGAGGATATCAATGGCTACTGCTGTCATCATCAAACACCCGAACTCAGGCATGATTAAAATTGGTTACTACGGCTTTAGTTGGACATATCTCTTCTTTGGTTGGTTTGTACCGCTATTTAGAGGTGAATTAGGTGTCGCGGCCCTACATATGCTTTTTTCAATTATCACATTAGGGCTATGGCAGATTATTGTAGCTTTCTTATATAACAGACAATATATGACGCGTATGTTTTTGGCTGGATGGGTTTTAGGCGATTCTGAAGGAAATAACGAAATGGCCGCTCAAAGACTTGGTGTTGTTTTGTCTAAACGTGGACGTAAATAAAGTTCTATTTCTTTTTACTGCAGACGCGCTTCAAATATAAATCATTAAGCGTTTTAGGTTTAATAGCTTGCCAGTCTAAAGCTTCACCTTTATTAAATAAAGCACGTCCTTGGGCCATAGGTTCTGCATATAACGCATAAGCTAAAATTCTCATTTTCCGAGCCTTGCAATCAAATTCAGATCTATTTTTAATAGATCGATATTGAATATTTTTGATGGTCTGTGGTTCAGTATAATTTTGTAAATACCAAGCTCTTGTTTTATGTCCAGCCTTAGTCATGAGAGCATAATCAATATAATGATCAGCATCGTCTTGATGCACTAAAGACCAGTCAGCAAAGGATTGGATGGGAAAGATAAGTGAGAGAAGAAGTAAAAATTTCATGGGTCAAATGATCTCATTTAATAACCCTTTTCTCAACCTGAAACTTTCAAGAAATGATGACTTGTTTATTGGCTGAAGGCTGATCATAATAAAACAACGTTTAATTTAAGATAATAAAATGAAAAAAGTACGCTGGGGCATTCTAGGAGCAGCACGTGTCAATGAGCGCCTTCTTCCGGCTATTGCGAATAGTCCTTTTGGTGAACTCGTTGCTATTGGAAGTAGAAGGCAAAATGCAGCGGCAGAATGCTTGGAAAAATACCAGCCCACCCTTGCAGGAAAAGTTCAAACCTTCAATTCCTTAGATGAAGTGATTAATCATCCTAATATAGACGCTATTTACATCCCACTTTCAAATGAAGAGCATACCAAGTCTGCGCTTCAAGCAATTCATAATAAAAAACATGTGCTCATAGAAAAACCCATCGCACTTCATTCAAAAGAAGTTGAATTAATTCAAGAGACGGCTGATAAAAATCACGTCAAAGTGATGGAAGGTTTTATGTATGTCTTTCATCCACAGTTTAATCGGATAAAAGAAATCATTAGTTCAGGATTGTTAGGTGATGTTCAGTATGTGCATTCTATGTTTTCTTTTCCGATCCAACCCGCACGCTTTTATCGTATCGATCGATCGATTGAAAATGGTGGCGGTGCTCTCTGGGACATTGGGCCTTATGCTATTCATACGATTCGACAATGCTTTGATGAGAACCCTATATCAGTGGTTGCAACAAGCCATCTCAACGATCACGGAGCAGATCTCACAACTTCAGGCATTATTAATTTTGATCTGAATCGACGTGCTCAATTTGATATTAGCTTTGAATGTATAAGACGTT
>CAIWQV010000047.1 GCA_903914945.1 uncultured Methylophilaceae bacterium | reverse complement strand
GCGCTTAAGTTTAATCCGTGCCACACAAATTGTATTAAAAAATGGTCTTGATCTTCTCGGTGTCAACGCTCCGGAAAAAATGTAGTAAAAAAAGGTAAATATGGAAAAAAGTAAATCAGGTAGTTCTTTTACGAATGGTCTTTTTATGGGCATTCTAGTCGGTATTGGTTTGTCCATTGCTATTACCGTTTTTATTACTAATGGTAAAAGTCCCTTTGTAAGTAAAGACACGAATGGGTCATGTATTGAAATTCAAGGAGCTAAGCCTGAAGGAGAGATGACTGGAGATAGCGCGACACAAGACCAGCCGACGAAATTTGATTTCTACAATATCTTACCTAATGGCGACAAAGAAGCTTCAGATCGTGAAACGACGCAAGCTTTGAAAAACCCGGCCTCTATTCCACAAAAAGAAGTGTATTTTTATCAAGTGGGCTCATTTAATTCTGACAAAGAAGCTGACAATACGAAAGCAAAGTTGGCACTTTTAGGATTTGAAGCGGTCGTACTCACAGCACCTTCACAAAATAATGAGGTGGTTCATAAAGTGAGAGTGGGTCCCATGATGGATGATGCACAAATTATGAAAACCAAAAATGATCTTATTAAAAATGGTTTTAAACCCATTTTAGTGAAAGCCACAACAAACAATACAAACTCGAATAATTAAGGATATTCCATGAAAAAAATCTTACTTACTTTTTTAATGCTTTTTGCTTCCCTTTCTTTTGCAGGTGAGCCGGAAGTTGGTGTTAACTTTGATAAAACAGTGCAAATTGTTCCAACGGACAATAAAGATAAAATTGAAGTCACTGAGCTTTTTTGGTATGGCTGTATTCATTGCTACCAAATGGATCCCATTTTAAGTGACTGGGTTAAAAAATTACCTAAAGATGTGTACTTTAAGCGTATGCCTGCTATTCCCCGTCCTGACTGGGCACCTATGGCTAGAGCCTTTTACGCAATGGATACATTAGGTGTAGGCGAAAAACTCCATACCGCGATATTCGATGCCGTGCATAAAGACCGCACGCTGAATCCAGCTGATGAGAAAGCCATCCTTCAATGGGTCACTTTAAAATCGGGTCTTGATCGCAAAAAAGTAGAGGATGCTTTCAATTCATTCTCGATGAACGCTTCTTTAAATAAAGCGGCGCAAGTTTTTAGAGCCTCAGGTGCAACGGGTGTGCCTACATTAATGATTGATGGTAGATACATTACTTCAAGTACGATGGCGGGCGGCAATAATGAGGCACTCCAGATTGCTGACTTCATCATCAACAATGTCAGAAAAGATCGCAATAAAAAATAATGTATTAAAAGTTTTCATCACCGGTGCCTCCAGTGGCATCGGTGAATCTTTAGCGCGTCAATACGCTAATCAAGGTGCCATCTTAGGTTTGGTAGGTCGCCGCCTAGAACTTCTTTCCAAAATAAAATCAAAGATGAATGTCCCTTGTGAAATTTATGCCATAGATGTCACAGATCAAAAAGGTCTTCAAAAGGCTGCCAATCATTTCATCAAAAAATATGGAGCGCCGGATATTGTGATTGCCAATGCGGGCGTAAGCACCGGAACACTTGCGGGAGAAAAAGAAGATCTCCACACGTTTAAACGTGTGATTGAAATTAATTTATATGGTGTTATACATACCTTTTTGCCTTTTATTGAAGCTTTCAAAAAGAAAAGGTCGGGTCAACTCATAGGGATTGCAAGTGTGGCGGGGATCAGAGGCTTACCTGGATCGGGGGCTTATAGCACTTCGAAAGCAGCCTTAATCAATTATCTAGAAAGTTTACGCATTGAGATGAAGCCCTTTGGCATTCATGTCACAACGATTGCGCCTGGCTATATTCATACGCCCATGACGAAACATAATCGCTATACGATGCCTTTTATTTTGGATGTGGATGTTGCCGTATCTCGCTTTATAAAAGCTATTGAAAGTAAAAAAGGTTTTGTAATTATTCCTTGGCAAATGAATATCGTAGGTACTATCATGAAGCTTCTGCCTTCTTTTGTATGGGACTTCTTAGCTAAGGGAGGCCCAAAGAAAATTAGAAAAATGATTCAATAAGTACTCGTAAAAGATAAATTTTTAAAAATAAAGATAAGGACTTAAGAAATGGAATTTGACCAACAAGAAGAAACACCTTTTAATATCCCCGAAAAAAAAGTAACAGATAAAAAAACATTAGCAATTTATATTGCAGCAGGCGTGATCTCGGTCAGCTCATTAATCTATGGTTATGCAAGTTATCAAGCAACTTATTTTAAAGACGCAGAAATTACAAAACTTAAATCTGATTTAGAAGAAGCTAATACAAAATTATTACGTATTGATGCCCTTGAAAATCAAGTGAAAGAATTGGAACTATCATTAGCAGCTAAAAATGCTGTGAAAGTGGCGCCTACAAAACAAGTAAAAGCATTATCTAAAAAAGAAGTTAAGAAAACGGCTTCTACTAAAAAAGTAGTAAAGAAAGCAAAAGTTAACAAAGTTAAAGAAAAGAAGCCACTTAAAAAAAATAATACTTAAAAATTAGAAAAGACTCTTAATGACCACACATACGCTTTATAGCCCATATCAATTAGGTAACATTACCCTTAGTAATCGTTGCGTCATGGCACCCTTAACTCGAAATCGCGCTAATGCTGAGCGAGAGCCTGTCGATATTAACGTCACTTATTACGAACAGCGAGCAACTGCGGGTTTAATCATTGCTGAAGCCACACAAATTTGTCCTGAGGGTCAAGGCTATATTTCAACACCGGGGATTTATTCTGAAGGTCAGATTGAAGGTTGGAATAAAGTGACAAATGCGGTTCATAAAAAAAATGGGAAGATTTGTCTTCAGCTTTGGCATGTGGGTCGCATTTCACATAGTGAGTTATTACCTAATAACATGCCCCCTCAAGCACCATCAGCCATTAGAGCAAAGGCAAAAACATTTATAAGCTCGGGGTTAGCGGACGTCTCGGAACCAAAAGCATTAGAACTCGATGAAATTAAATCGCTTGTAAAGCAATATACAGAAGCGGCTTTAAATGCCCAAAAAGCTGGATTTGATATGGTGGAGGTTCATGCGGCCAATGGTTATCTTATCGATCAATTTTTAAGGGACAAAACGAATCATAGAACTGATCAATATGGCGGTTCAATTGAAAACCGTGCACGCTTTTTATTAGAAGTGATTGATGAAATGATTAAAGTATATCCTGCCAATTTAATAGGCTGCCGCATTTCACCTGCATCCACATTTAATGACATTGATGATTCAGATCCACAAAACTTATATAGCTATGTCGTATCTGAATTAGGTAAACGAAAACTTGCTTATTTACATATCATCGAAGGGGAAACAGGTGGCCCGCGCGATGCCAATCCAAAAGTTAATTTTGCTGAATTGAAAAAATTATTTAAATCACATGGTGGTATGAACATCATGACGAACAATGGCTATAACAAGGCTATGGCTGAAAGTGCGATTGAGAATAATGAAGCTGATCTTGTGGCTTTTGGTGTACCGTTTCTTGCAAATCCAGATTTAGTGAAACGCTTAGAAAATAATTATCTACTCAATACCCCAGATCAAAAGACTTTTTATGGTGGCACCGAAAAAGGTTATACCGACTATCCTTTTTATAACGAGTAAATCACTCTTCAGTTTTTGTTGGTTTAATTTTTGCTGAAGATTTTTTTGAGTCTTCGCCTAAATGAAGATCAATTCCTTTAACTAAATTCTTAAATTCATCCGTATATGTGATTTTTTTATCATGAGGTCGTCGGCCATAAAGTGAAATGGCTGAAAAAATAATGGTATATAAAATAATCACTGTCACCACAACCGTGGTCTCAAAAAAATAATCACGCAGCAAGCTGAGTAGCGGATCTAACCAAAGCCAACCTTGTTTAACTTGATATTCAAGATTAGCTACCCAAATCGATTGAACCGTATGCAGATATTCAAATAAAGCCGTCATGATGAGCCCCTCTTCTGTTCCTTAAATTATAAGTGAAATCTGCCTCTAACAAAGACAAGCTTTAAGCAAAAGAGGTAAAATATGGTTTTGAATTCAGCCAATTATTATGAAAATTACAGTGGTAGGCACAGGGTATGTTGGTTTAGTGGGAGCGGCATGTTTAGCTGAAGTAGGCAATCACGTCCTTGGTCTTGACGTGAATCCAGAGAAGATTCGCATCTTAAAAGAAGGCGGCATTCCTATTCATGAACCTGGTCTTTTAGAAATTGTGCGCCGTAATGTTGAAAATGGTCGTCTTTCTTTCACAACTAATATTGAAGAGGCTGTTCATTTCGGTGAAGTGCAATTTATTGCGGTAGGCACCCCGCCTGATGAAGATGGTTCTGCAGATCTACAATATGTCACAGAAGCAGCGCGCAACATCGGTCGCTTTATGACTTCCGAAAAGGTGGTTGTAGACAAATCGACGGTGCCGATTGGTACGGGTGACAAAGTGAAAGCCGCTATAGCTGAAGAATTAAAGAAAAGAAATGTCGACATTCATTATAGTGTTGTCTCCAACCCTGAATTTTTAAAAGAGGGTGCAGCAGTAGAAGATTTCATGCGTCCTGATCGTATTGTGATTGGCACTGAAGATCCCAAGGCTATTGAAGTCATGAAGCAAGTGTATGCGCCTTTTCAAAGAAATCACGAAAGACTGGTAGTAACCAACTTAAGAAGTGCTGAACTTATTAAATATGCTGCTAACGCAATGTTAGCAACGCGTATTAGTTTTATGAATGAATTAGCAAACTTAGCTGAAATTGTGGGTGCTGATATCGAGATGGTGAGACAAGGTATTGGTTCTGATCCGCGTATTGGTTATCACTTTTTATATCCAGGTTGTGGGTATGGTGGCTCATGCTTCCCGAAAGACGTAAAAGCTTTAATTAAAACGGCTAAAGATGTTGCAGGTTTTGATTTGAAATTATTGAAAGCCGTTGAAGAAGTGAATGATCTTCAAAAATATGTCTTACCTAAAAAAATCAAAAAAAAATTTGGTGATAATTTAAAAGGTAAACATTTTGCATTATGGGGTTTAGCCTTTAAGCCTAATACGGATGATATGCGAGAAGCTTCAAGTCGTGTCCTTATAAATGAACTGATTAAAGCAGGGGCTTCAATCACAGCTTATGATCCAGTCGCCATGGACGAAGCCAAACGTATTTTCAAAGATGAGAGAAGTTTATCCTTTGTCGACACTCAAGAAGAGGCACTTAAAAATGCAGATGCGCTCATCATCGTGACTGAGTGGACTGAATTTAGAAGTCCTGATTTTGCTTTAATTAAATCCTCACTTAAAGCGCCGATGATTTTTGATGGTCGAAATCTTTATGATCCTAAAGCTGTTCGTGCGCTTGGATTTAACTATTATCCTGTTGGACGTTAAATGAAGATTTTGGTGACAGGTGTAGCCGGTTTTATTGGCATGCATAGCGCCAAAAAACTTCTAGATGATGGCCATGAAATTATTGGTATCGACAATCTCAATGATTATTATGATGTCACTTTAAAAGAAAATCGCCTTAAGACATTAGAAGGCTATAAAAATTTTAAGTTTTTAAAGCTCGACATTAAAGATCAAAAAGATGTGCTAAGTCTTTTTAAAAAAGAGTTGCCTCAACGCGTGCTTCATCTTGCAGCGCAAGCAGGTGTTCGTTATTCCATAGAAAATCCTTATGTCTATATTGATTCCAACATTCAAGGATTCATTAATATATTAGAAGGTTGTCGTGCAATTAAAACTGAACACCTTGTCTTTGCAAGTAGTTCAAGTGTTTATGGTGGAAACGAGAAAGTACCTTTTAGCGAACATGACAATGTTGATCATCCGGTTAGTCTTTATGCGGCCACTAAAAAAGCGAATGAATTGATGGCGCACACCTATAGTCATCTCTATCAAATACCTACTACGGGCTTACGTTTTTTTACAGTCTATGGCCCATGGGGAAGACCTGATATGTCGCCTATGTTATTCACAAAATCTATTCTGGCCAATGAGCCTATTCAAGTATTTAATCATGGCGATATGATGCGTGACTTTACCTATATTGATGATGTCATTGCATCAGTCAATGAAACACTATTTAAAACTGCCACACCTAATGTCAATTTTGATGCGAAGCATCCTGATCCTGCGACAAGTCATGCGCCTTATCGTATTTTTAATATTGGTAACAGCCAGCCTGTGCCATTGGTGAAATTTATTGAAACAATTGAAAATGCGCTTGGTAAAAAAGCGATTAAAAATATGATGGATATGCAAGCAGGGGACGTTAAAGTAACGTCAGCAGACACTTCGGAATTGAATCAGTGGGTTAACTTAAAACCTAACACCTCCATTGAAGAAGGTGTTAAGCGATTTGTCGATTGGTATAAAAACTACTACTAAGTTATTTTTTCTTAGGGGCTTTATGTGGCTTCTTGGCCTTCGTAACTTTTGACTTAGCTGCAGCTTTAGTTGCTTTAGCTGGTGCTTTTGTCTTTGTCGCTAATTTAGCTTCTAAGTTTTTCACTTCCGTCTCAAGTGTTTTATTCTTATTAACTAATTCTTCGATCTCGGCAACTTTATCATTCAACACTGTGACTTGATTTTGTAAAACTTTAATTTCACTTGCTTGATCAGTAATTTTATCTTGTGCGTCGTAAGCTACAAATAATGAGCCTGCTACGACAATACCCGCTATTACATACTGCACAATTGTTTTGGTTTCCATTTTAATAAAGCCTTTTTGTATGATTAATAGAGTTCTAAACGTTATTTTATACTTTTTCCGAAAACTTTTGAATTACCTTTTTGATTTCTT
>CAIWQV010000046.1 GCA_903914945.1 uncultured Methylophilaceae bacterium | reverse complement strand
TCAAAAATCACAGAAACTTTAACGCCCAATTTTTTTTCAATTTCATGGTCAGTATCAAAGAAAGTTTTTTTTAATTTTTTAGCCAATAATTTACCAATGGTCGTTTTGCCTGCGCCCATAAGTCCTACAAAAAAAATATTGCCTTCTATAGCTGCCATGAAGTACTAGCTTTATATTCAAGAATACTGATTATTTTAAGGGATTAATGAAGTTCTGGTTCGAATTGCCTACAAATAATCTTCAACACCTTTTATAATAAGCCTTCGTTAATTCCTCTTAAATCTCGTACAAAAAGACTTATGGCAAAACCTACTTTCTTCAAACGCCTCATGTTATGGTTTTTCATAAGCTTGGCGGCCATGGGTGCTTTAGTTGCCTTAACGATAGCGCTTGTTATTCCGTCATTACCCTCTCTAGAATCTCTCACCGAATATCGACCCAAGCTTCCTTTAAGAGTGTATAGCTCAGATGGATTCCTGATGGCTGAATTTGGGGAAGAGCGTCGCGCCTTTATTAAAATTAATAATGTGCCTAAAAAAATGAAGAATGCTATTTTGGCGATTGAAGATCGTCGCTTCTATCAGCATAAAGGGGTTGATGCCGTAGGTGTTGGACGTGCGATTATCAAAAATCTAGCAGGGGCCTCACATGAGGGGGCGAGTACGATTACGATGCAGGTCGCGCGTAATTTTTTCCTGTCTTCAGATAAAACTTTAAGGCGAAAAATAAGTGAGGTTTTTCTATCTTACAAAATCGAAAAAAATCTTAATAAAGACCAAATTTTGGAGCTCTATCTCAACCAAATTTATTTAGGTCAACGCGCTTACGGTTTTGGTGCAGCCTCTCTCGTTTATTATGGAAAACCCTTAGAAAAATTAACTTTGGCAGAATCTGCTCTTTTAGCTGGCCTTCCTAAAGCGCCCACAAACTACAACCCATTTACGAATCCGAAACGTGCGATTCAGCGTCAACATGAAGTCTTAAAAAATATGTTGCGTTATGAATTTATTGACCAAAAAGCTTTTGATGAGGCCATCAATCAACCACTTCATTTTAAAGAATCTAGACAGTCTCGAGATCTTGTTGCGGATCACGCGTCCGAAATGGTAAGACAAACACTTTATGATCAATATAAAGATGATATCTATACAAGCGGAATTAAAGTCTACACCACCATCAAAAAAGTGAATCAAGAAGCTGCGAATGAAGCAGTATTGCGTGGTATCTTGGATTATGACCGTCGTCACGAATATCGCGGTCCTGAAAAAACGATTGATCTAGAAGGTAAGAAATTTGAAGATCAAAAAACTAAGATTGTCGATACGCTTGATGCGCTAGAGG
The DNA here is from genome assembly GCA_903914945.1 of uncultured Methylophilaceae bacterium. Taxonomy (GTDB): domain Bacteria; phylum Pseudomonadota; class Gammaproteobacteria; order Burkholderiales; family Methylophilaceae; genus Methylopumilus. The sequence continues at coordinate 913 of CAIWQV010000046.1, read as the reverse complement.
AATATAACGGATTTATTCCAGCAGTAGTCATTAAAGCTGAAGCTAAGTATGTCCAAGCCTTCACTAAAAAAGGCGATATGGTGGATATCAAAAATGATGGTCTAGCACTCATTCAAAAAACTTTAAGCGACAAAGATCCTAAAAACAGAAAAGTTAAACCAGGCTCTGTCATTCGTGTGATTCAAAAAAATAAACAATGGGAAGTCGTGCAACTTCCTAAAGTTGAAGCTTCATTAGTCTCGATGGATCCCCAAACGGGAGCTATCACTGCCCTCGTTGGCGGCTTTGATTTTAATCGCAACAAATATAACCATGTCACTCAAGCGAAACGTCAACCTGGCTCCACTTTCAAACCATTTATTTACTCGGCAGCCTTAGAAAAAGGCATTACCCCTGCGACGATTGTGAATGATGCTCCACTTCATTTCTCAGCCGCTGAAACAGGCAGTGGCATCGATTGGGATCCACAAAATTATGATGGTGACTTCGATGGGCACATTAGACTTCGAAATGGTTTAGCAAAATCTAAAAACTTAGTCGCTATTCGAGTTTTAAAAGCGATTGGCGCGCCTTATGCACAAGACTATGCAACACGCTTTGGATTTGACCCTGCAAATCATCCTGCATATTTATCTATGGCTTTAGGTGTGGGCTCCGCTACATTAATGGAAATGGTCACAGCCTATGGTGTGTTTGCTAACGGAGGTTATCTTAAAAAACCTTACCTCATTGAAAAGATGGTCGATAGCCATGGTCAAGTCATCGATCAAACCAACACCATGTTTCAAAATGAAGAAACGCCTCGTGTCATTGACCCTAGAAATGCATTTATCATGACGACTCTTTTGCAAGATGTTGTGAACAAAGGCACTGCGGTCAGAGCAAAAGCTTTAGGCCGATCTGATGTAGCAGG
>CAIWQV010000045.1 GCA_903914945.1 uncultured Methylophilaceae bacterium | reverse complement strand
TTTTGCTATTCAAGATATCGTATCTCGATTAGAGCGACTGAATGAAACCCCTGAAAATCTTTCGGGGATTTTGTTAACTCACGAACACGAGGATCATGTCAAAGGCGCTTTTAAATTCGCCAATAAATTCAATATACCTATATGGCTCTCATACGGCACTTATAAAATGTGCGAGAAACATATTATTAAATCTTATGAAATTGATTTGAATATGATTGATAGCCATAATACATTTGCAATACAAGATTTTTTAGTCGAACCTTTTCCTGTGCCTCATGATGCAAGGGAGCCTACTCAATTTACTTTAAGTAACGGCAATCATAAATTAGGCATTTTGACCGACACAGGCAGCTCAACTCCTCATATTGAAAAAGTGCTACAAAATCTAGATGCACTTATTATTGAATTTAATCACGATCTCAATCTCCTTGAATCAAGCGAATATTCCTATAGTCTTAAGAAAAGGATAAGCGGAAAATTAGGTCATTTAGATAATCAGACGGCGGCGGATATTCTAGGAAAAATTCAATTTAAAAAATTAAAACATCTTGTTGCAGCGCATCTTAGCGAAAAAAATAATACTGAGGACTTGGTTAAAGAGGCTATTGTAAAAAAGATAGAATGCGACCGAGATTGGATTAAGATTGCAACCCAGGCTGAAGGGACTTCTTGGCAAGTCATATAAAAAAAGCCGGCTATAAACCGGCTTTTTTATTCAAACAATAGATAAATTATCTATTACTTAGCTTCAGCAGCTGGAGCAGCTTCAGCAGCTGGAGCTGCATCAGCAGCAGGAGCAGCTTCTTCTTTTTTGCCGCAAGCAGTTAAACCAATAGCTAATAATAAAGCGATAAGTAGTGAACGTGTCATTTTTAATCCTTAAAATTAATGTTGAATTCGGGGCCGATGATTAGCTCCCTGGTAAATATTCTACAACAAAACTAGTGGGATGGTTAAGTATTATTGAATAAAATCAATAAATCCCGCTACATATAAGGGCAATAAGGCTATCCCCAAAGCGTTTAAATCTCTTTTATTTAAAGTGGATTCCAAAGAGATCTCCCGATCATTGGCAAGTTGCTTTAAAAATGAGGTATATTTTTTATCAATTTTTATAAATTCACCATTTATATAGAAATTATTCTTTATAAAAAGCATTCTTGTTTTTGAATTAAGCCTTAGTGTTTTATGAACGATGCTTTTTTCAAAAGCTTTAAGGCTCAATGGTTTGCGCGTTTCGAAGATTGAGTTCTCTATGGGCTCAGAAAGCAATTGACCGATAAAATGATTGATTGAAGATTTATCCCATCGCAAACGATCCACTATATTTCGCATCTCTTTAGTCATATTTGAGCTAATCTCAGCAGGATTTTTTTGAGGCGTTAAGTTTGGATCTTTATAAATTTCATTTTCATTAGTGATTAAATGGTCTTGAATAAAGTCTAAAAATTTAGACTGAATCTCAAATGTCCCAGGCGCCCTAAAGCCAATAGAATAAGTCACACAATCATCGCTTTGAGAAATGCCCCAATGACCTATGTTAGGGGGCAAATAGAGCATATCACCCGGCTTAAGTACCCATGAATTCTTGGATTTAAAATTGGTGATTATTTTAATTGATGACTTCTTATCTAAAGTAAATTTCTTCTGATCACTAATCTTCCATTCTCTGGTACCTTGTGCCTGAAATAAGAACACGTCATAGGAGTCAAAATGAGGACCGACACTACCTTTTTTTGTCGCATAACTAATCATAAGATCATCAAGACGTGCGTAAGGAATAAATTTAAAAAGATTTAGAAATGATTCAGCAAAAGGGAAGTAATGATTGATATTTTGAACAAGAATTGTCCACGGAATATTTGTTTTTTTCGGTAAATCCGACTTTTTAAAAGGGCCATACTTCACTTGCCAAATACCTTGCTTGTGTTCGATAAGACGCGATACAGCCTCTTCATTCTGAGCAATTATAAAAAGATCACTTTCTGTGATGGGAGATACAAAATTCGGAATTGCATTTTTAATAAGCAGAGGTTTTTTTTGCCAATAGTTTTTTAGAAAATCATTGACGGATGTTTTTCCTAGAATATGAGTTTTACGATTTAATCGCATAATTTTATTAAGTCTTATAACTTCCTAAGTTAAAATAGTAACGTTATGAGCCACCAACTGATACGTTCGCTACTATTTAAGTTTGATGCAGAATTTTCGCACGACTTCACCCTTAAGGCACTATCTCTTTCCAATAAAATCGGCCTATTGCGTTTATTAGAAGCTCCACATCCCTCGAAGTTAAGAACTGTTATGGGCATTCCATTTCAAAATCCAGTAGGGCTTGCTGCAGGACTTGATAAAAATGGAAGCCATATTGATGCGTTAGGAAAATTAGGGTTTGGCTTTATTGAAATTGGAACAATCACCCCAAGACCTCAATTAGGTAATCCAAAGCCAAGATTATTTAGATTGCCAGAGGCTCAAGGCATTATTAATCGATTCGGTTTTAATAACGTAGGCGTCGATGCTGCCGTTGAGAATATCAGATTAAGTGATTATAAAGGGGTTCTTGGAATCAACATTGGTAAAAATTTTGATACGCCCATAGAGAAGGCGGCAGATGATTATCTTTTATGTATGAAGAAGGTATATCAATATTCAAATTACATTGCGATTAATATTTCCTCGCCTAATACAAAAAATTTAAGAGATCTTCAGGAAACAAAAGCACTCAATAGTTTATTGGTGGATCTTAAAAAAGAACAGGCAAGACTTGCTGATTATTATGGCCGCTATGTCCCCATCGCCCTAAAAATTTCTCCTGATTTAACATCTAAACATTTAGATGCCATATCAAAAACTATGATTAAAAATAAAATTGATGGAGTAATAGCAACTAATACAACCATTAGTAGGGATGCTCTTGGCAATATAACTCATGGGAGCGAATCTGGTGGGATGTCAGGAAAGCCTTTATTTAGACTGTCTAATTCAATTATTCATGAACTCCATGAGAGACTTCAAGGCGAAATTCCGATTATTGGTGTAGGCGGTATATCTTCCGGAGAAGATGCTTTAGAAAAAATTAAAGCTGGTGCCGAGCTCATCCAAATGTACTCAGGCCTTATATACCAAGGAAGAAAGCTTATTCTAGATGCTTGTCGCTCTATTGGTTAGTCGACTGTGAATAAGCCAAAATTATTCACTTACAGACGCTGTCCATATGCCATTAGATCTAGGCTTGCTTTATACCAAGCAGGTATCGACTATGAATCTATAGAAATTTCACTTAAAGATAAGCCCAGTGATTTTCTAGCTTTAAGTCCAAAAGGCACTGTGCCTGTATTAGTTCAGTCAGATGGAAAAGTAATAGAAGAGAGTTTAGAGATTATGTTATGGGCTCTTAATATAAACGATCCAGAACATTGGATTTTGAAAGGCAATGACTTGTGCCAAAAGCTCATTTTTGAAAACGATTTTCATTTCAAAAAAAATCTGGACAAATATAAATATGCTGATCGTTTTCCAGAACACTCAAAAGAATATTATCGCTCTCAATGTGAAATATTTTTAAATGTATTGGATGAAAAGCTAAAGTTTAAATTATATTTAATAGAAGACAGAATAAGCCTTGCTGATATAGCAGTCTTCCCATTTGTAAGGCAATTTTTTTTGGTAGATGAAAATTGGTTTTTAGATTCGAAATACGACGCACTAAAAAAATGGTTACGTGGCTTGATAGATAGCCATATCTTTAAAGAAGTAATGAAAAAGAATTAAGAGTCTTGTAATGCTACTTTATTTTCTGTTTCAAAAATTAATTGTACTTTTTCATTCTCATCGATATCAATAATTACATTGCCGCCATTAGTCAATTGACCAAAAAGCAATTCATCCGCCAAAGCTTTCCTGATGGTATCTTGAATAAGACGTGACATAGGCCTTGCTCCCATACTTGGATCAAATCCATGTTTAGCTAAATAAGATTTGAGGTTTTCTGTAAAAGTCGCATCCACTTTTTTCTCATGTAATTGATCTTCAAGTTGCATAAGGAATTTATCAACAACTTTCAGGATTACACCATGACTAAGTGGAGCAAATGATACCGTCGCATCAAGTCTATTTCTGAATTCAGGCGTAAATAAACGCTTAATTTCAGCCTGTTCATCACCCATTTTCTTAGATTGAGTAAATCCCATAGAGGTTTTTGAGAGCGACTCTGCTCCAGCATTTGTGGTCATGATAAGCGTGACATTTCTAAAGTCTGTTTTTCGTCCGTTGCTATCTGTTAAAGATCCATGATCCATCACTTGAAGAAGGATATTAAAGATATCAGGGTGAGCTTTTTCAATTTCATCGAGTAGAAGCACACAGTAAGGCTGTTTATTAACAGCTTCAGTCATTAGCCCACCTTGCTCAAAACCTACATAGCCTGGAGGAGCACCAATCAGTCTAGAAACCGCATGTCTTTCCATATATTCGCTCATATCAATTCGGATCAGTTCAATACCAAGAATATAAGCAAGCTGACGAGCAACTTCAGTTTTTCCAACACCCGTAGGGCCACTAAAAAGGAAGTTACCAATTGGTTTATTCGGAATGCCCAATCCACTTCTAGTCATTTTGATAGCACTGGCTAAATTTTCGATAGCTTTGTCTTGGCCAAAAATAACAGCTTTAAGGTCACGCTCGAGATTTTTAAGGGTATGTTTGTCATCATTAGAAATATTTTTTGGCGGTATCTTAGCAATCTTAGCAACCACCTCTTCAATCTCTTTATTTGTAATGACTTTCTTCTGTTTATTTTTCGGTAATATTCTTTGAGCAGCTCCAGCCTCATCAATCACATCGATAGCTTTGTCAGGTAGATGTCTATCATTAATATATTTTGCAGAAAGTTCTGCAGCACTATGAATTGCAGCAACAGAATATTTCACATTGTGATGTTTTTCAAATCTTGTTTTAAGACCCTTAAGAATATTAATCGTATCAAGAATACTTGGCTCTTCGACATCAATTTTTTGGAATCTTCTTGTAAGGGCGTGATCTTTTTCAAATACAGTTCTATATTCTTGGTAGGTTGTGGCACCTATGCATTTAATTGATCCATTCGAGAGAGCAGGCTTTAGAAGATTAGATGCGTCAAGCGTTCCTCCACTTGCAGATCCCGCACCGATTAGAGTATGAATTTCATCAATAAACAAAATGGCATCTTTATGTTCATTGAGTTGCTTCATCACCGCTTTAAGTCGCTGTTCAAAATCTCCACGGTATTTAGTTCCTGCTAATAAGGCACCCATATCGAGTGAAAAAATAGTAGTCTCTTCTAAAATGACAGGCACTTCTTTATCAACAATTCTTTTTGCTAAGCCTTCAGCAATAGCAGTTTTACCAACACCTGCTTCACCTACTAACAGAGGATTATTTTTTCTTCTTCTACATAACGTCTGAATCACACGTTCGATTTCAGAATCTCGGCCAATCAGAGGGTCAATTTTCCCAGCCAATACCATCTTATTTAGATTAACTGTGTAACTATCTAATGCTTTGGCACCCGGGGACTCTTGGTCACTTTCTTGTTCGATAGATGTTTTATTTGTGTCACCCTCATTTAACTTAGAAACTCCATGTGCAATAAAGTTAACCACATCAAGACGCGTCACGCCTTGCTGATGAAGGAAATAAACAGCATGCGAATCTTTTTCGCCATAGATAGCAACTAACACATTTGAACCATTCACTTCTTTTTTGCCAGAAGATTGGACGTGGAGCATAGCTCTTTGTATGACTCTTTGAAATCCAAGCGTAGGTTGAGTGTCTACTTCATCTTCACCTGAGATCGTAGGTGTATGATCATCGATATATTGAGTTAATTCATTTCTAAGTGTTTCAATGTTTGAGCCACATGCTTTAAGGACTTCTGCTGCAGAAGGGTTATCAAGCATAGCAAGAAGTAAATGTTCAACCGTAATAAGCTCATGACGCTTTTGTCTTGCGTCCATAAATGCCATATGTAGACTTACTTCAAGCTCTTGAGCAATCATAATTTAAGTTTAATCTATTCTTTCAATAATACATTGCAATGGATGTTGATGTTCTTTTGCATAGTTTAGCACCTGATTCATTTTTGTTTCGGCGATATCTTGAGGAAATATGCCGCATACACCTAAACCCTCTGTGTGTATTTTTAACATTATACGAGTAGCCTCATCAACACTTTTATTAAAAAAACGCTGAATTGTATTAACAACAAATTCCATAGGGGTAAAGTCATCGTTAAGTATGATAACTTTGTACATACTTGGCAGTTTAGTCTTAGCCTTTTTTGGACTAAGCTTTATGTCATCAGTTGCATTTATTTTTGGCATCAGCTAAACCTTAATGATTATTGTGATTAAAAAAAATAAAAACTCAAGCGATTCTTTGTGAGAATTTATAAAAACTTAAGAAAGAGGGTAGATTTTTATGCTCTTCACAATGCGATCATGCGATTGAAGAACTTCTAATGTATGGTTAGCTATTTTAAAACTTGTGTTCGGCTCAGGGATATCTTCGAAGTATTCCAATACTAATCCATTGAGCGTTTTAGGACCGTCAATTGGAAAGTGAAGATTAAGCTTTTTATTTAGCGTTCTTATCGTAACACTTCCATCTACAATCCAACCGCCATCTTCATCTTGACTAAATTTAGATGATCTTGATAGAAAATCTAAATTAAATTCACCCACTACCTCTTCTAAAATATCTTCTAGACTTAAAAGACCTATAAACTCCCCATGCTCATTTACAATCAAGCCAATTCTTTCTTGTTTGTCTTGAAAATTCTGCAATTGAGTATATAAAGGCGTGCCAGATGGAATGAAGTACGGCTCAGTTATGAGTCCCTCTAGATCACTTTTTGTAATTTTATTTAAAGCATCATGAATATTTAGCTGTTTGATAATTTTTTGTGTATCAAGCAGCCCCAAAATATTTTCAGGAGAATTTGTTTTTACTAATACTCTGCTGTGCTGAAAGGTGAGTAATTTCTGAATAATTTCCTCATCTGATAAATCAAAATCAATTGATTCTACAAAGGTATGGGGAATCATAATGTCATCCACAGTAATACGTTCTAATTCAAATAAATTAAGGAGAATTTTTCTATGTTGGTTAGGAATAAACTGACCAGCTTCAGAAATAATACTTCTTAATTCATCCATAGATATGGCATGAAGATTATTATTAAAATCAATTTTGACATTAAATATTTTGACGAAAGTTAATACAAAAAAGTTAACCAATATCACAATAGGATAAAGAATTTTTAAAAGAGGGTAGAGAACGTAACTGCAGAAAAAAGCGAATCTTTCAGGTTTCGATGCCGCAATAACTTTAGGAGAAACTTCGCCAAAAATTAAAATTAAGAAGGTAGTCACTAAAGTGCCTGCCATAAGAGCAATTTGACCTTCCCCATATAAGCGAACTGTAATCACCGTGACAAACATTGCAGAGGCCGCATTTGCAAACTCCTTGCATAGCAAAATAACGCCTAAAAGTTTATCAGTCGAAGATAATAATTTATGTGTGAGTTTGGCTGCACGATTTCCTTGAGATACCAAATGTTTTAATCGATAACGATTAAGTGTCATTAAGCTTGTTTCGGCGAGCGAAAAGAAAGCCGATATAGCTATTAAAGCTGCAAGAATGACAAATTGATAACTAAGGGATAGGGTGTTCAAAGTTTTAAAAAAACTTATGGATTAATTTCTTGTGACGGGTTTTCTTTGGGTTGGTCTTGAATAAGGTTTCGATGAGATACACCAAGCCACATAGCAACTGGACAGGCAACAAGGACTGATGAGTAAATACCAAATAAAATACCAATCGTTAATGCAAGTGAAAAATTATGAAGTGTTTCGCCTCCGAAAAATAGCATCGAACACACCATGGTTTGCGTCATAAGGTGGGTGATCACAGTACGAGACATTGTTCTAGTAATCGCGTTATCAATCACTTCAACAACAGTCGATTTTCTCATTTTTTTAAAGTTTTCTCTTACACGATCAAAAACCACTACTGATTCATTAACGGAGTAACCTAAAACAGCAAGAATAGCTGCAAGAACAGTCAAGTTAAACTCCCATTGGAAAAATGCAAAGAAACCTAGAATGATGATGACGTCATGCATATTTGCAATAATGGCAGCTATTGCAAATCGCCATTCAAATCTTAATGCTAAGTACGCAATAATGCCAAAGCACACAAGAAGTAATGCGAGCGCACCATTTGAATATAGCTCGTCACCAACTTGCGATCCCACAGATTCAACTCTTTGAATTTTTGTATCCTTATCACTTTCAATAAGAGCTGCAGAAACTTTTTCCGATAATTGCGCTATTGATAATTCTTGTCTTAAGGGTAAACGGATTAATACATCTTTGCTTGTGCCAAAATTTTGCACTGTGGCATCTTTGAGTTCAATTTTATCCATGACTTGACGAATTTTATCGATATCAGCTGGATGGGTATAGCTTACCTCCATAAGTGTGCCACCGGTAAAATCGACACCAAGATTAAGACCTTTGGCGAATAGGAAAATAATCGCCAATATAAATGTAATAAGCGAAATAGTCGTTGTTAATCGACCATAACTCATAAAAGGTATATCTTTTTTTATTCTAAATAGTTCCATAATTTAATCTTTATCGGGCCTGTAAATTTGACCAATAGATAACTTATCAATTTTGCGGCGATAACCGTAAATAATATTCACAAGCGCTCTAGATACCAAAATAGCACTAAACATCGAAGTCAAAATACCTAGAACATGCACTACAGCAAATCCTTTAATAGGGCCTGTACCAAACATAAATAAGGCAAGACCTGCAATCAATGTCGTTACATTCGAATCTAGAATTGTATCGAAAGCTCGATCGTAGCCAGCGTGGATGCTTGCTTGAGGCGTATTCCCATTTCTAAGCTCTTCTCTAATTCTTTCATTAATGAGTACGTTTGCATCAATGGCCATACCTAAAGCTAATGCAATTGCTGCTAGTCCAGGAAGGGTTAATGTAGCCTGAAGAATAGATAGTAATGCCACGAGTAGCAATAAATTGACGGCAAGCGCAAAAATAGAAACGCCACCAAATAGCATATAGTAGAACGCCATCATCACCGAGATCGCTGCAAATCCCCATAGCGTAGAGTGAACACCGCGTTTGATATTTTCTTCACCCATACTTGGACCCACTGTGCGCTCTTCAATAATTTGCATAGGCGCTGCAAGGGCACCAGCTCTTAATAAAAGCGATATATCAGTAGCTTCTTGAGGGCTATTCATGCCAGAAATTTGGACGCGACCACCACCAATTTCTTGCTGGATCACTGGCGCTGTGACAACTTCTGTTTGTCCTTTTTCAATAAGAAGGATAGCTAAACGTTTACCTACATTTTCGCGCGTCACTTGTTTAAAGATATTTGAACCTCTTCCATCAAGTGTTACATGAACAACTGATCTTCCTGATTGCTGATCTACGCCAGGGCCAGCATCAGTTATTCTGTCTCCTGTAAGTAGCACATTCTTTTTAACAAGAATTGATCTACCATCTCTATCTTTAAAAAGATCATCACCAAAAGGCGCATTACCTTTTTGAGCGCTTTCTAAAGTCGCTATATCAGTTTTATCTTCATCGACTAATCTTATTTCTAGTGTGGCTGTTCTTCCAAGAATTTCTTTTGCCTTTGCAGTATCTTGCACACCAGGCAATTGAACGACGATTCTATCCAGGCCTTGTTGCTGGATAATAGGCTCTGCAACACCTAATTCATTAATTCGGTTATGTAGTGTTTGTAAGTTTTGTTTCAGCGCAAATTCCTGAATTTTTTTCTTACCCATTTCACTCATGCTGATATCAATTGCTTTATCTTTTCCTGAAGATGATTCGCTCATCATGAGGTCCGGATAATTGACTTTAATCAATTTCTTAGCTTTGTCTAATTCTTCTTGACTATCAAACTGAATCTTTACGATTTCGTTTAATCTTGCAGCGCCAATGTAAGAAATACGCTCTTTTCTTAGTGTCATACGGAAGTCATTTAAATAGCTTTCAGCCGCCTTTTCAGCCGCAGCTTTCATATCGACTTGAAGGAGAAAATGAACCCCACCTCGTAAATCTAAACCCAGATACATTGGAATGGCGCCAATTTTAGATAACCATGAAGGTGATTTAGAGACAAGATTTAGCGCAATCACATAATTACTACCTAGAGCATTTTGAAGCACATCCTTTGCTTTGACTTGGCTGTCAGGACTTGCAAACTTAATTTTAATGCCATTAGGTTCTTGCACCATGCCATCAAAGGGAAGATTAGCTTCTTTTAAGGAATTTTCAATAGTGCCTAGAATGGATAGATCTAATTTATCCGATGTTTTAGTTGTCTTTACCTGAAGAGCAGGAGATTCACCAAAAAAGTTAGGAATTGAATAGATAAGGCCAATAAAAATTGCAATTAAAACGAGGCCATATTTCCATTTAGGATATTGATTCATTATGTATTAGTTCGTTGCTTCAGAAATTAGATAGATTTTATGGTGCCTTTTGGCAATGAAGCTTGTATCGATTGTTTCTGAATATGAATCTGTGTGTTAGCTGCAATTTCTATGGTTACAAATTGATCTTTTATTTTTACAATTTTTCCGAGAACGCCGCCATTCGTTACAATTTCATCATCTTTTTTTAGCGATTCGATCATGAGTTTGTGGGCTTTAGCTTGCTTCATTTGCGGGCGAATTAACATGAAGTAAAAAAGAACAAAAATGATGATAAATGGCAAAAAGCTCATAAGGTCAGTTGGGGGTGCATCAGAAGCAGCATATGCTTGATTTATAAACATTTACATTTCCTAAAGGTAATATTTTTAAAGCGTAATTTTAACACAGCAGACATTTATTGAATGCCGCGTTGGCGGTTTTGATGGAATATTTTTCTGTAGGTTTCAAAAGATCCAATTTCAATAGCAGACCTGGCGTCATGGACTATTTTTTGATAATAAAACAAGTTATGAATTGTATTGAGGCGCGAACCTAGCATTTCTCCAATTCTAAAGAGGTGATGCAGATAAGCACGAGAATAATTTTGACATGTATAACATTGGCAATGACTATCTATAGGGTTGGTATCATTTTTGTATTGAGTATTTTTAAGTTTGAGATCGCCAAATTCGGTGAATAACCAGCCATTTCTGGCATTGCGTGTTGGCATGACACAGTCGAACATATCGATCCCTTGAGTAATCGCCTCAATAATGTCCTCTGGCGTGCCTACCCCCATTAAATAACGCGGCTTATCTTCTGGCATTTTGGGGGCGATATGATTAATGATTTTTCGCATATCTTCTTTGGGCTCACCCACAGACAATCCGCCAATTGCATAACCATCAAAATTTATTTTTGTGAGCTCATTCAGTGAATACTCTCTTAAGTCTTCATACATCCCGCCCTGAATAATTCCAAATAAAGCATTTTTATTTGTTTCATGTGCAACCTTACTTCTATAAGCCCATTGCAAGCTGAGTTGCATAGAAGTTTGTGCTTCTTCATGAGATGCTGGATAAGGGGTGCATTCATCAAAGATCATCACAATATCTGAGTTCAGTGTTCGCTGAATGCGCATAGATTCTTCAGGACTTAAAAAACAGGTATCCCCATTGATGGGTGATTTAAATTCCACACCTGCCTCAGTAATTTTTCTCATCTTGCCAAGACTCCAAACTTGAAAACCACCAGAGTCTGTAAGGATAGATTTGCGCCATTGAATAAAATCATGGAGTCCGTTAAATACTGAAATAGTTTCTAGCCCCGGACGAAGCCAGAGATGGAATGTATTGCCAAGAATGATTTCAAAGCCAATAGATTGTAAATCTTGAGGACTTAAAGATTTTACAGCGCCGTAAGTTCCAACTGGCATAAATACTGGCGTTTGGACGGTGCCATGTTTTAATTGAAGTTCGCCTCGCCTGGCTTGGCCATCTTTTTTGATGAGTTTAAATTGCATTTTTAAATGGTAATACTATGTTCGCTAAGTCAATGAGTATAAATTAGAATTAAGGGAATTGTTAAAGCTTTGTTATACTTAAAGACTAAATTCCTTTTAAAAATTAAACATGAAAAAGTTTAAAGTTAGCAGTAAAAACCAAGAAAATTTGTTGAGAAATAAAATAGGCAAACATACGTTTTATTTGTTACCTAACTTTATTACGACAGCTGCTTTATTCTCTGGATTCTATTCCATTGTCCAAGCGATGAATGGCAAATATGAGCTTGCTGCCATTGCGATTTTTGTTGCCATTATTATGGATGGATTAGATGGGCGTGTAGCTCGACTTACCCATACTGAAAGTGCTTTCGGAGCTGAATACGACAGTCTTTCCGATATGGTTTCATTTGGAGTGGCTCCAGCTCTTATTTTGTATGTTTGGACATTAAAACCGCTCGGAAAATTAGGCTGGATCGCAGCTTTTGTGTATTGCTGTTGTGCAGCATTTAGACTTGCTCGTTTTAACGTGAAATTAGATCGAGATGAAAAAAAATATTTTTTTGGATTACCAAGTCCAGCTGCTGCAGCGCTTCTTGTAAGCTTTGTTTGGGTTTCAAATGAAAATGGATTTAGTGGCAGCGAGATTTTTTTTAATATGATTAAAATGAAATGGGTTTCTTGGGCATTAACAATACTGATTGCGCTTTCTATGGTAAGCGAGATTAGATTTTATAGCGGCAAAGATATTAATCTTAGGAATAGCGTTCCATTCGTGGCTATCTTGTTAGTCATTTTGGCATTTGTGCTTGTTTCATATAGCCCACCTGAAGCTATTTTTATAGTTGTCGGCTGCTACTTTTTATCAGGTTATTTCAACTTCATTCGAGATTTTAAATTTAAAAAATAAGGCGATAGTGAATGCAGCAAGAAATTAAAAATAACAAACTGATCATTTTTGATACGACATTAAGGGATGGCGAACAAAGCCCTGGGGCTTCTATGACCCAAGAGGAAAAGTTACGTATTGCGAGACAGCTTGAAAAATTAGGCGTAGATGTTATTGAAGCTGGCTTTGCGGCTGCAAGTCCTGGGGACTTTGAGTCCATAAGCGCAGTCGCTAAAAATATCAAAGAATCAACTATCTGTTCATTGGCGCGTGCAGTTGAGAATGACATACGTAAAGCAGGCGAAGCAGTTCAGCATGCAAAAAAAGGACGTATTCACACATTCATTGCAACCAGTAAAATTCATATGGAAAATAAACTCCGTATGTCAGAAGATGAGGTATTAGAGAGAGCAGTTCAAGCTGTTAAATGGTCTTTGGAATATACCGACGATGTCGAGTTTTCTGCTGAAGACGCTGTGCGTTCTGAAATCGATTTTCTTGTGAAGGTCTTTAATGCAGTGATTAAAGCAGGGGCTAAAACAATTAATGTTCCAGATACAGTGGGGTACTCTATTCCAGGCGTTTGGGGTGAGCGAATGAAAACATTGATCTATCAAGTTGAGAACGCTTCACAAGTGATATGGTCGACACATTGCCATAATGATTTAGGTATGGCAGTTGCGAATTCACTTGCAGCGGTGATGAATGGCGCTAGACAAGTTGAATGCACAATTAATGGATTGGGTGAAAGAGCAGGCAACGCGAGTTTGGAAGAAATTGTCATGGCAGTGAGAACAAGAAAAGATTTGTTTAATTTAACTACCAATATTGATACAACTCAAATCGTACCTACTTCAAGATTGGTTTCAACAATCACGGGCTACCCTGTTCAACCCAATAAAGCAATTGTAGGTGCAAACGCATTTGCGCATGAATCCGGCATTCACCAAGATGGTGTTTTGAAGCATAGAGAAACTTATGAAATTATGCGTGCTCAAGATGTCGGTTGGGGCGCCAATAAGATTTCACTTGGAAAATTATCAGGCCGCAATGCATTTAAAAGTAGACTTCATGAGCTAGGTATTGATATTGAATCAGAAGAAATTATTAATGCTGCATTTGCGAGATTTAAAGATTTAGCTGATAAAAAATCAGAAATTTTTGATGAAGATCTTCATGCGATTATGAGTGAAGAATATACATCCGAAGCTACAGAGTTTTATAAATTGATCCATTTGAGAGCGATGTCAGAAACCGGTACAACCCCTCATGCAGAAATTAAAATTTCTGAAAATGGTAAAGAGGTTATTGCTGAATCGTCTGGCGGAGGCCCTGTAGATGCGACATTTAAAGCAATTGAAAAAATTGCAAAATCAGGCTCTGAGCTCCAGCTTTATTCGGTGAATAACATTACAAGTGGTACAGATGCTCAAGGTGAAGTGACCGTGAGACTAGCTAAGGGTGGCCGCATTGTTAATGGACAAGGTGCCGATACAGATATTGTTATAGCGTCTGCTAAGGCATATATCAATGGACTGAATAAGCTTCTTTCAAAATCCGAACGTGCTCATCCGCAAGTCTAGAGGTTAATTTGAATCTAGCGCTTTTTGATTTAGACAATACTATTTTAGCTGGGGACAGTGATTACAATTGGAGCCGATTTCTTATTAAAGAAGGCTACTTAGATCCCGCAATTCACGCAGAAAAAAATGAAAAATTCTATACTGATTACAAAGAAGGCAATTTAGATATATTCGCTTTCGTTGAATTTCAATTTAAGCCACTTGCAAGAAATCCGAGAAAAGTCCTTGATCAATTGCTTCATAAGTATATTGAGGAAATCATTAAGCCCATGATTACCGACAAAGCATATGCTTTAGTAAAAAAACATCAAGATGATGGTGATCTACTTATAGTAATTACAGCAACGAATAGTTTTATCACAAAACCTATTGCTCAAATATTTGGGATTCAAAATTTAATAGGCACTGACCCCGAAGAAAAAGACGGGGAATTTACGGGCAAGGTTTCAGGAACTCCTTCTTTTAAAGAAGGTAAAGTGACTCGCTTGGAAGAGTGGCTAAAGAATAAAAAATTATCACTCAGTGGTTTTGAAAAATCCTACTTTTATAGTGACTCGCATAATGATTTGCCTTTGCTGAAAAAGGTCACTCATCCTGTGGTGGTTGATTCGGATGATATTTTAAAGGAATATGCGAAATCTCAAGGCTGGCCTCAAATTTCGTTACGGTAATTTATTATCGATGAAGAATAATTTCTAAAACAAATTTACTTCCAAGATAAGACAATGCAAGCAATAAAAAAGCTGTGAGCGAGATATAAATAGATTTCTTTCCTCGCCAACCATAAAGTCTTTTCCCCATTAAAAGAAGTCCATAAACAAGCCAAGCTAGGATTGAGAAAACTGTCTTATGGTTGAGCTGAAGAGGGGTTCCAAAAACTTGCTCCGAGAACAAAATGCCGCTCAGAAGCGTAATGGTCAACAAAAGAAAACCAATTTTATTGATATTAAAAAGGAAATTTTCCATTTCAATGAGGGGCTGTGACCCACTTAAGATCATGTCTATTTTCTTTTTTTGATGAAGTTTCTTTTCAAAGATTAAAATAAATATGGCCAAGTAAGCTGCGAATGTAAATAAGCTGTATGCGAATAAAGCAATGGCGATATGTGTAATAAATAATATGGACAGGTCTGAGGTTAAAAAATGATTAGATGAAAATAGAGGGTGAATGAGCAGCAAGAAGACCGAAGGAATAAGTAAAAATGGCTGCAAATAATTGAAGTTTTTATTAAAATTAAGTACCCAGAAAATCAATATGCTGAAGAATGAAGTGGCAATAAGGGCATTCGCAAAACTTAAATCAATTGGATGAAAAGAAATACTTGTTCTAAGAATTGTAAAGTGTGCCAATAAGCCCACTCCCACGAGCGCAGCATTGAAAGTAGTTAATTTTTTATCTGGCTTTGGCTTCTTAAATAATAATAGACTTGGCGTAAGATAACAGAAAGAAGCAAATAAAATAGGTAACCAAATTTCCATAATTTTTAATTGGTAATTAAAGGTTTAATATACCATGTACATAACGAAGAGTTAACTTAAAACAGGATAGCCACATGTTAGAGAATTTAACGGACCGATTACAGAGTGTTATTAAAACGATCCGCGGACAAGCAAGATTTACTGAGCAGAATATTAGTGATGCGATGCGCGAAGTTAGAATTGCTTTAATTGAGGCCGATGTCGCTCTGGCCGTTGTTAAAGACTTTATTGATCGCGTTAAAACTAAGGCATTAGGTGTTGAAGTATTACAAAGCTTATCGCCTGGACAGGCAATCATTAAGATTGTTCAAGATGAGCTAACGATTCTTATGGGGGATCAAAATGTTTCCTTAGAGCTAAATGTTACTCCACCAGCTGTTATTTTAATGGCGGGTTTGCAGGGCTCAGGCAAAACAACAACATCCGCTAAACTTGCAAAACTTCTCATTGAGAAAAAGAAAAAAGTATTACTTGCGAGTGCCGATGTTTATAGACCAGCTGCTATTGATCAACTTAAAACTCTTGCCAAGAGTTTAAATATTGAATGTTTTGATTCCAACCCAAGCCAGAAGCCGTTAAAGATTGCATCAGAAACTATCGATTACGCAAAAAAACATTTTTTTGATGTTGTCATCTTCGATACTGCAGGTCGATTAGGTATTGATGTTGAGATGATGGATGAAATTAAGGCGCTTCATAAAAAATTAAATCCTGTAGAAACTTTATTTGTTGTTGACGCTATGCAAGGCCAAGACGCTGTGAATACAGCGAAGGCTTTTGGAGATGCTCTGCCTCTCACTGGTGTTATTCTGACTAAGTTAGACAGTGATACACGAGGTGGCGCGGCACTATCTGTGAGACACATCACGGGCAAGCCTATTAAGTATATTGGCACAAGCGAAAAAATTAATGGTCTCGAGCCCTTTCATCCAGAAAGAATGGCATCAAGAATTCTTGGCATGGGAGATATTGTAAGCCTCGTTGAAGATGCTCAAAAAACAATAGATGTAAAAGAGGCTGAGAAATTAGCTGAAAAAGTTAAATCAGGAAAAAATTTCGACCTGGAAGATTTTAAAAATCAAATAGCACAAATGAAAAAAATGGGTGGGGTAGGCGCGCTGATGGACAAAATGCCTGCTCAATTTACGAGTGCTGCTTCTAAAATTAATCCTGAAGATGGTGATAAATCACTTCGCCAGATAGAAGCTATTATTAGTTCGATGACACCCCTTGAAAGAAGAAAGCCTGAGATTATTAAGGCTACAAGAAAGAAAAGGATTGCTTCAGGATCTGGCGTACAAGTTCAAGATGTAAATCGGGTTCTTAATCAATTCGAAGAAATGCAAAAGATGATGAAAATGTTCTCAAAGGGTGGCTTAGGCAAGCTTATGCGCGGTATGGCAGGTAAAATCCCAGGTCTGAGACCTTAATCCCCGATAATCATTATTGACCAATCAGGCCCAATAACGGATAATTCCATGTTTTGTTTCGTCTGGGTCGGTAGCTCAGTCGGTAGAGCAGCGGACTTTTAATCCGTTGGTCGTGGGTTCGAATCCCGCCCGACCCACCATTATTATATTAACTTTTCCCCGGTTAATTTTCGTAAAACTTCAAGTGGACTTTTTTCTCTAAAATATTGTTTTGATGGTGGCAAATGAAACGTTTGTTCCATCATATATTGGCCTGACATTACCGCGTGAGCAGCTTGGTCAGAGAAGCAAATCCAAACCGCCCCTGGTTTAAAAGGTACAGTGATTTGAGGTGCATTTTTCTGGTACGTTAAATCTGATTTCATTGCATCGTGAAGACCAAGCATTAAATGGTCATATTTACTTCGAAAAGATTTTGTAACGCCCAAAAAATTAATTAATTTTGCTTGTAAGCGAGAGTAAGGTTTGATGTTGTCTATATATCGACTTGCAATATCTTCGAAAGGCTCCCCAATCCTCCATACTCTTGGCTGATCATTTGGACTCACATTCACAAAAACTCTAAGAATGCGCTCTCCATAATTTGGCCTCGATGGAAATGAGTCTACATGTAGCCTTTTATCATCAGCTCTCCATGAAGTCACTCTGATACTAACGTCCATAGGTCTAAAGCTAGTAGGGGCTAATTTTAAATATTTTTTGTATTTAGGAAAGGCAGAAAAAATTAAGCTTTTAGCATCTTCTCTAAATCTAGTAATTAGGGCACTTAATTCTTTAATATCATTTTCTGAGCCATTTGCACCTTTTAAAATACCCTTTGAATCAAGACTAATATTCCTAGATTTTTTATTAAGCACGCTTGGACTAAAAAATTTTTTTTCATTTTGCGTTATTTCAAATTTAAGACCTTCAATATAGAGCACCTTGCCATTTTCTAGATCTTTGGCCCATGCAGATTGGAATTTTTTTAGCTTCCATGAAGAGGCTTTAATTTTTACAAGTTGAGATTTTTTTTGATTAATCATATTTAAATAAAAATTGATTTAGATGATCAAGTAATAAAGGATTATATGACCTTAATAACACAAACAATTGATATAAATCAACGTTAGGATTTTTAATAAATTTGGCGCGCCCGAAGAGATTCGAACTCCTGACCCCTTGGTTCGTAGCCAAGTACTCTATCCAGCTGAGCTACGGGCGCGTGGTGACATTATAACTTAATGATATTGAATAATGGCGGAGAGCGAGGGATTCGAACCCTCGATACAGGTTTAAGCCCGTATGCTTCCTTAGCAGGGAAGTGCCTTCGACCACTCGGCCAGCTCTCCAGAAGCGCGAACGATACGCTAAATTGCTTTAAAAATCAATTTCTAGGGCTTATGCATCAAGCCCGAAAGCTTTGTGAAGGGCTCTGACTGCAAGTTCTAGATATTTTTCATCAATCAATACTGAAATTTTGATTTCGCTGGTTGAAATCATATCGATATTAATGCCTTCTTCAGATAATGTTCTAAACATTTGACTTGCAACACCCACATGTGAGCGCATACCAACTCCCACAATAGAGACTTTTGCAATTTTGTCGTTACCATTAACTTCTCTAGCGCCTACATGATTTTTAACCTTTTCATTAAGAATAGTTAGCGCTTTATTTAGATCATTTCTATTCACCGTAAATGTAAAATCAGTTGTTCCAATCGCGCCTACATTTTGAATAATCATGTCAACGTCAATGTTGGCGTCTGCAATAGGGCCAAGTATTTGATAAGCAATGCCTGGTTTATCTGGGACACCAAGAATGCTGACTTTAGCTTCATCTCGATTAAAAGCGATGCCTGAAATAATGGGATCTTCCATATTGTTTTTTTCCTCAAATGTAATTAAAGTGCCGTCACCTTCTTCTTCAAAGCTTGATAACACCCTTAATTTAACTTTGTATTTACCTGCAAATTCGACTGATCTGATTTGAAGTACTTTTGATCCAAGACTTGCCATCTCTAACATTTCTTCAAAAGTAATTGAGTCTAATTTTTTAGCTTCAGGCACAACTCTAGGGTCGGTCGTATAAATACCGTCCACATCTGTATAAATTTGACATTCATCAGCTTTAAGAGCTGCGGCTAATGCGACACCTGTTGTGTCTGAACCACCGCGTCCGAGAGTCGTAATGTTGCCATATTCATCAACACCTTGAAATCCAGCTACAACGACTACATAACCCTTATCTAGATCTTCTTGAATATTGTTATGGTCTATTTTTAATATTCTGGCTTTAGTATGAGCATCGTCAGTCAAGATTTTAACTTGGGAGCCAGTATAGCTTTTAGCTTTAATCCCAAGATCAATTAAAGCAAGCGCTGTCATACCAATACTCACTTGTTCTCCAGTCGAGACCATAACATCTAACTCTCGTGTATCAGGCTCTTCCATGATTTCTTTGGCGAGTCCAATCAGTCGATTAGTTTCGCCTGACATTGCCGAGACAACTACAACAACTTGATGACCAAGTGATTTGTAACGCGCAACACGCCTTGCAACAGCCCGGATTCTTTCCGGTGTTCCAACTGATGTGCCACCATATTTTTGTACAATTAAACTCATAAGTATTAGTTAAGAATTATTTTCTTTATTTTAGTTAAACAATCATTAAACGCTTGATCGAGAAGCTCGGGTTTCGATCCTCCAGCCATTGCAAGATCAGGTTTACCTCCTCCTTTGCCGCCCATTGCAATTGCCAAATCGCTTGCGATATCACCCGCTTTTATTTTTTGTATTAAATCGTTAGTTACTCCAACGGCTAAAGTTACCTTGCCTTGATCAACAGTGCTTAAAATTATAACTGCACTTTTAAGTTCTGATTTAAGTTTATCAATTGTCTCTCTTAGCGCTGAAGCATCTGCAGAAGCTAATTTTTCTATAAGCACTTTAATCTCACCTACTAAGATTGCTTTCTTAGCTAAATTACCACTTTCAGACAATGCAATTTTTGATTTAAGTTGCTGAATATTTTTTTCATGTTCTTTGATCTGATCTTGCATTTGATCTATTTTGCTTAAAAGTTCTGTCGAAGGCACTTTAAGATCATGCGCTAAACGATCGAGGATTGAAACATGATCATTCATATAACGTATGACATTAAATCCTGTGGTAGCCTCAATACGTCTGATACCTGAAGAAATACCTGTTTCAGATATAATTTTAAAAGCACCAATGTCACCTGTTCTATGCACATGCGTGCCACCACATAGCTCCTTACTTGACCCGATGCTAAGCACTCTCACTTCATCAGAATATTTTTCTCCGAAAAGCATCATGGCACCACTTTTTTTAGCATCTTCTAGGGCCATTGTTTTTGCTTCTGTATCTGTATTGTTAAGTATTTCCTGATTAACAGCGATTTCAACCGAATTGATTTCATCAGCACTTAAAGCTTGAGGATGAGAAAAGTCAAAGCGTGTTTTTGAGTCATCAACAAGAGAGCCTTTTTGTTCGACATGCGCGCCCAATAAATGTTTGAGTGCTTTGTGAAGCAAGTGCGTAGCTGAATGATTGCGCATAATATGTTTTCTTAAATCATGATTCACAGTTGCAGTGACCTCATCAGATACCTTGATGCTGTTTGATTCAACAACGCCATAATGCGCATAAATTTTTGCTTTAATTTTTTGTGTATCTGCAACAGCAAAAATGCCGTTAGAAGTTTTGATGACGCCTTGGTCTCCAATTTGACCGCCAGATTCAGCATAAAACGGAGTGACATCGAGAATGACAATACCAGATTCACCTTTTAGTAATTCTTTTTTAGATTCGTCATCCTTAAATAAAGCTAAAACTTTTGCTTTGCATTCGGAAGATTCATAACCTTTAAAGACTGAAGCCTCACCACTATAGTCAATATTCATTTTCATTTTGAATTTATTAGAGGATCGAGCCATGGATTTTTGAGCCTCCATAGCTTTATCAAAACCCTCTTGATCAATCAATATATTTTTTTCACGACAGATGTCCGCAGTGAGATCTAAGGGAAAGCCAAATGTGTCATGAAGCTTGAAAGCAATTTGACCATCGAAAGTTGTTTGATTGCTTTTAATTAAAACATCAATAGATTCTTCTAATATATTCATGCCATTTTCAATGGTTTCAAAAAAGCGCTCTTCTTCTTGCTGAAGTGATAGCTCAATGTTTTGTTTATTCTTTTCGATATCTGGGTAAGCGCTAGCTAACATATGAACTACATCGCCCACTAATTGGTGGAAGAATGGCTTCCTGCAGCCTAGTTTATAGCCATGTCTAATAGCTCTTCGAATAATTCTTCTTAAGACATAGCCGCGACCTTCGTTACTCGGAATTACGCCATCAGAAATTAGAAAAGTGCAGGCACGAATATGATCTGACAACACTTTTAATGAAGGATGATTAAGGTCTGAAGTTTTTGTAATCTTTGCAGCTGATTTAATGAGAGGGACAAATAAATCTGTTTCATAATTTGCATGAACACCTTGAAGAACAGCACTTATTCTTTCTAAACCCATGCCAGTATCAACAGAAGGTTTTGGAAGTAAATGCATAGTCCCTTTGTCGTCACGGTTATATTGCATGAAAACAATATTCCAAATTTCAATAAAGCGATCGCCATCTTCGTCTTTAGATCCTGGAGGTCCTCCAGGTATATGACTTCCGTGATCATAAAAAATTTCAGTACAAGGACCGCATGGCCCAGTATCACCCATCATCCAAAAATTATCTGATGCGTATTTTGTTCCCTTGTTATCTCCAATACGGACAATTTTATCTGGTTGAATACCAATTAACTTAGCCCAGATGTCATAAGCTTCTTCATCTTCACTATAAACAGTGACCAAAAGTTTTTCTTTAGGAATTTTGTAAACCTCAGTAAGGAGTTCCCATGCATATTGAATAGCATCTTTTTTGAAATAATCACCGAAACTGAAGTTGCCCAGCATTTCAAAAAAGGTATGGTGTCTAGCTGTGTAGCCGACGTTTTCTAAGTCATTATGTTTGCCACCAGCCCTTACACATTTTTGACTGGATGTTGCACGTGCGTAATTTCGCTTATCAAATCCAAGAAAAACATCTTTGAATTGATTCATGCCTGCATTTGTGAAAAGCAAAGTAGGGTCTTCGCCGGGCACTAAAGAGCTAGAGCTTACAATTTGATGTTGTTTGCTTTTAAAGAAATTGAGAAAAATATCTCTAATTTCACTGCTTGAGATCATTGGATTATTTGATAGAGTCGACATGCGCTGGCTATTCTTCCTTGGCGTTCAATATTTTTTTTATAAGCGAAACATCAAACCCGCGGCTTTGCATAAAGCGAGCTTGTTTTGACCATTCTTCTTGAGAAGAGGGTAAAAGTTTAAATTTTTTTTGCCAGACTTGTTTTGCATATGATAATTCTTGGTTTTTAAGAGGCTCTAGATATTGGCCAATAAGCGTTTGATCAATACCTTTTTCCTCAAGTTGTCGGATGATTTTATAACGCCCAAATTTACTTTTTTTTGCATGTATAAATTGTTCGCAATACCTCTCATTAGAGAGCCAGCCTTCCGACACTAAAGAAGATAAAAAAAGATCTAGTGTGTTTTTATCAAATTCAAGCGTCCAAGCATATTCACTTATTTTTAATTTTAATTCGAGATATGAATATTCTCTTTTTGCTAAGTAATACAGCGCTCTTTTCTTAAGTAAAACTGATGGATTATTTTTTGTATTACTCAGTTTCGTCAGTTTCCTGCGGCGCAGTCATCGCTTCACTTAGTGTCGATGAGTTTGCTCTAATTTTATCTTCAATTTCTTGAGCAATTTTTGGATTTTCTTTCAGGAACTCTCTCGCATTATCTTTGCCTTGGCCAATTTTTTCACCGTTATAGCTATACCAAGAACCTGCTTTTTCGACGAAATTTAATTGCGCACCAATCTCAATAATTTCGCCTTCTCTTGAAATACCTTCACCATAAAGCACATCAAATTCAGCCTGTCTAAATGGGGGTGCAACTTTATTTTTAACCACTTTAACTCGTGTTTCAGCGCCCACGACTTCGTCACCTTTTTTAATAGCTCCTATACGACGTATATCAAGTCTTACAGAGGCGTAAAATTTTAGTGCATTACCACCTGTGGTTGTTTCTGGATTACCAAACATCACCCCAATTTTCATACGAATTTGATTAATAAAGATGACAAGGGTATTTGTTTTTTTAATATTACCCGTTAATTTTCTTAACGCTTGAGACATAAGTCGAGCCTGAAGGCCCATATGTGAGTCACCCATTTCACCTTCAATTTCTGCACGTGGCGTAAGAGCTGCCACAGAGTCAATCACCACAATGTCTACTGAACCACTTCGCACAAGCATATCCGCAATCTCAAGAGCCTGTTCTCCAGTGTCAGGCTGAGAAATCAGTAAGTCTGGAACAACAACGCCTAGCTTTGCTGCATATTGAGGGTCAAGTGCATGTTCGGCATCTATAAAGGCTGCAACGCCTCCAAGTTTTTGCATTTGAGCTATGACTGATAGCGTTAAAGATGTCTTACCTGAAGATTCTGGCCCGTATATTTCAACTACACGTCCTCGAGGTAATCCGCCGATGCCAAGAGCAATATCAAGACCGATTGAGCCTGTTGAAACAGACTGAATATCTTCGATGACTTCGGAATCATCCATTCTCATGACTGAACCTTTTCCGAATTGTTTTTCGATCTGCGCTAGTGCTGCAGCGAGGGCTTTACTTTTGTTGTCATCCATCTAAATATGCCTTTAATTAAGTGTTTTTATCACTGATAATTATTTCATACTTGGAGATTTAAAGTAAGCGCTAAGACCTGATTTAGTGCAAATAGACAAGAAGATTCACGTATATTTTCTCTTGATCCTGGGAAGACTTTCGAGACATTAAAAATGATCTTATTTTGATATGCGATTGCAAAAAAAACAGTACCTACAGGCTTGTCGGAGGAACCTCCTCCAGGGCCAGCAATTCCAGTAATAGAAAGCGTAATATCGGCACGACTCTTATTTAAAGCGCCCAATGCCATTTCCGAAGCAGTTTCTTTACTTACAGCCCCAAAATTTGAAAGCGTCTTTGTATCAACATCAAGTAAATCTATTTTTGATTCATTACTATAAGTCACAAATCCACGATCAAACCAGGCGGAGCTTCCGGGGATGCTTGTCAGATATTGGCTTAACATCCCCCCAGTGCAGGACTCAGCCACTGCTATATAAATTTTTTTTTGCGCAAGCAAGCTGCCTAATTGAAGGCATATTTCTTCTATGAGTTTATGAGCCATTGAGTTAAGAAAAAAATGAATAAAGCAAAGAGGGCTGCAGCATAGTCATCAAGCATGATCCCTAATCCGCCATCGACATGTTTATCTAAATAATTTATCGGAAAGGGCTTCCAAATATCAAACAACCTAAAGAGTAAAAATAATTGAATGATTTGTGTGAAATTCCAAAGGGGTTGGCAAATGACTAGCATTAGAAAGAAGGCTGCAATTTCATCCCAAACAATAGCGCTTGGATCTTTTACTTTGAGCGCGCGTGCAGTGTAATCACAAATAAAAACCCCGATGATTGCAAAAAATATAGCAATCAATATTTGCGAGAAAGAACTGTAAGAAGAAATCAATAAATAAAGTGGAATTGCTGTAAGCGTGCCTAATGTGCCTGGAGCCTTTCTTGAGAGGCCGGTGCCAAAACCTAGTGCTAAAAAATACGCAGGATGTTTAAAGAGAAATTTAAGATTAGGCAAAATGGTCAAATCCTTTAGAGCTAAATGATAGTAATTTACCATTTTCATTCACGATCTTTATAGATCTTTGATTACTGATAGAGCCAATCATACTTATCTTAGTATTCGTTTCTTTTGCAATCTTTTCTATATGAACCCTATTTTTTAAAGGCGCTGTAAATAGTAATTCATAATCATCACCGCCATTTAATGCGAAATGATATTTTTTTGATGTTTTAATAAAGTCATCGCAAGGTATTTGATTCAAAAAAATCGTTGCACCTTTCTTTGAATTTTTTATGATATGACCTAAATCTTGAATCAGACCATCAGAGATATCGATACAACTATTTGCGAACTTAGATAAATGAAGACCAAATAAAACTTTTGGCATGGGTATTTCGAGCGCCTTAATGCATTTTGTTTTCAATTGGGGAGTGAGTTTTATTTTCCCTTGGAGATTTGTAAGTCCCATTGATGCATTGCCTAATTGACCTGTCACCCATATATCATCATTTATTTTAGCCCCAGACCTTAGGAGGCTTTGTCCTTTTGCAATTTCACCCATGATGGTGATTGAAATTGTAAGAGGTCCTTTTGTCGTATCGCCACCAATAAGGTCAATCCCAAATTTTTCTGCGCATTTGAAAAAACCTTGAGAGAATTTTTTGAGCCATATTTGATCTGGTTTAGGTAATGATATCGACAAAGTAGCCCATTTAGCTTTTGCACCCATCGAAGCAATATCTGAAAGATTCACCGCAAGTGATTTCCAACCCAAATGAGACGGATCAGTTTTTTTTAAAAAATGAATATTTTCCACAAGCATGTCTGAAGAAATAACCATCTCATAATTTTTTTGGATTTTAATGATGGCCGCATCATCACCAATACCTAAAATAGTATGTTTCGTTTTTTTATTAAAGTGGCGCTGAATAATTTCAAATTCAGAAGTCATGATTACTTAGCTTTGGGCCTAAAAGACTCAACAATATTTGAATGAGTTTCGATAAAAGGACCATTTAAAAGATCAATACAATAAGGGACTGCAGCAAATATGCCGTGTACAAGAGTTTTTCCCTGATCGTCCTTAAGGCCTTCGAGTGTTTGCGTAATTGATTTAGGCTGGCCTGGTAAATTAATAATCAGGGTATTTTTACGAATCACGGCTACTTGTCTTGAGAGAATGGCGGTGGGCACAAAATAAAGGCTAATTTGACGCATTTGCTCACCAAAGCCAGGCATCTCTCGATCTGCAATTCCCATAGTGGCTTCAGGCGTTACATCTCTTTCAGCAGGTCCTGTGCCCCCTGTAGTAAGAATAAGATCACACTTTTCTATATCCACAAGATGAATGAGTGAAGATTCAATCAAACTTCTTTCATCAGGAATTATTTTCTCAAGCGTTTCGAAAGGAGAGGCTATAGCTTTTTGAAGCCAGGCTTTAAGATTAGGGATGCCTTGATCCTCATATTCTCCTTTTGAGGCTCGGTCGCTAATTGAAATGAGTCCAATTTTAGTGAACTTATTTTTCATGGTGGGTCATAATTAATGAAAACTTGATCATAACATTAACGTTTCAAAGGAATTTTATGCAATTTAAACTTATTTTTATACTGTTAAACTTTTTAAGTCTTTTAGCAGTCGCGGATGAAACAAATCTATTTCAATCCAATTACTTTACCCAGAGTAACAATAGCCTTCACTCATTGCAAAATCAGCCTGATACTAAGATTTACGCAGGTATGAATAAAGACAAAGACAATACAAGAATGCTAGAGGATGGTTATGACTTAATGGGGACCTCTTCATTTCAAGGACCCTTTGTTGAACCTAATCAGGCATTGAAACATGCTCAGTCGATTCAAGCAGATGTTGTTTTTGTCTACGATCGTAAGATGAATGAAATGACTCGATCCGCTCGCTTAAGACAGATTCATGATGAAATGAAAAAAGACAATAAAGGTGAAAAAAATACTGTACTTGAAATCTCTGAAGCAGATTTAAAAGATAAAAATAGTAAATTTGAATTCTATGCAACCTATTGGGCAAAGCTTCCACAGCCTATCTTTGGTGTGCATGTCATTAAATTAGTAAAAAAGAATTCAGATACTAAAGAGAAGCAACAAGAGCCAGGACTTAAAGTAATTGCGGTGATTAAAGATTCACCTGCCTTTAAAGCAGGCATGGAAAAGGGTGATGTAGTTCTTCAATTAAACGATCTTAATGTTGACTCGCCAGAAGATTTTTCGAAAGTAGTACAAAAAAATCAAGGCACTAAAGTCAAAATAAAATATATCAGAGATGATGAAGAAAAAATTGCGACAGCTGAGCTTAATAAAAGATAATTTTATTGCTCTATAATTTTTTTAATAAGTTTAAATAATTCGCGATTATATTTTGGAGCCTTATCTTTATTCTTTTCTTCAATGGCTTCTTTAATCGTGTCTAAAAGAATTAATTTTTTGTCGGTAGGGTGTTTGGATAAGAAATCATTAACACTTCCTGGCTCTTCAACTAATTTTTTACGCCATAGTTCGACATTATGAAAATGTTGCTTTTCTTTAAGCTCTTGTTGGTCCCAAAAAGTCATGATGGTATTTAATTCAGTGGTGTCAAAATTCCTCATAAGCTTCCCAATATACTGACTCTGGCGCCTTTTAGCGCCATTGCTTGTAATTTTTTGCATCGCAAGAATAGCCTCAAGTAAGTTGGGCGGCAGATCTAAGGCTTTTAATTTAGAGGTAGATAAATCACATAATTTCAATCCGATCGACTGAAGTTTTTCTGCTTCAAGTTTGAGCTGCGTTCTACTGACGGTATTTTTTTCGAGGTCTTTATCTTTTACCATATGAATATTTGTGAGTTAATAGAGTGACTATTTCTAAGTTATGATAACAGGGTTTACTTTCTCACCTATAAAGACATGAAAAAAAATCAATTTGATTTAGAGCATTTAAAGAAAATTGCTGATCGCACACTTAATTACGCAAAAAAAATAGGTGCGACTGCATCTGAGGTTGAGATAAGTTATGGCACAGGTCAAAATGTTTCTATACGTTTAGGCAATCTTGAAACCCTTGAAATTAATAGAGACAAAGGTTTTTCTGTGACACTTTATAACGGGCAGCGAAAGGGTAGCTCAAGCTCCTCAGATCTGTCTGATCAAAGTATTGAAGATACCGTAGACGCCGCTTTTAATATTGCACGTTATACAGCGCCAGATCCTTTATTTGGTCTAGCTGATAAAAAGCTTATGGCGACTAATATGCAAGATCTCGATCTATACAACCCTTGGGACATTTCTATCGATCATTTAATTGATCTTGCGAAAGTTTGCGAGGCGTCAGCGCTTGATGTGAGTCAAAAAATTACCAATTCCGAAGGAGCGAGTGTTTCATCTTCAGAGGGTATTTTTATCTATGCTAATAGTCACGGCTTTGAAGGGGGCTACCCAACATCAAGACACTCCATAGGGTGCTCTGTCATTGCAGAAGAAAAATCGATGATGCAAAGAGATTATTGGTATTCATCTGCAAGACATGTTGAAGATTTAGAGTCTCCAGAATCTATAGGAACATTAGCTGGAACAAGAACACTTTCTCGATTAGGCGCACAAAAAATTAAAACATGTCATGCCCCAGTAATTTTTGAGGCACCTATAGCTGCAGGACTTATTTCATCTCTTATTTCAGCGATCTCAGGCGGTAATTTATACCGTCAATCTTCTTTTCTTTTAAATTCACTTGGGGAAAAGGTGGCCAGTGATCATCTCACCATCGAAGAAGACCCCTTCCTTTTAAGAGGTGATGCAAGCTCCATGTTTGACGATGAAGGTGTTGCAACTCATAAAAGATTATTAATTGATCAAGGGGTTGTTAATGGATATCTTTTGTCTTCTTATTCCGCGAGAAAACTCGGCATGGAATCAACAGGTAACGCTGGCGGCGCTCATAATTTAATTGTTAAGACTAGCAATAAAAATTTACAAGATCTTATGAAAACAATGCATCAAGGTCTGCTTGTGACGGAGTTACTCGGTCACGGGCTCAATATGGTCACAGGAGACTATTCTAGAGGCGCTGCAGGATATTGGATTGAAAACGGCGTGATTGCTTATCCGGTTGAGGAAATTACCATTGCGGGCAACATGAAAGACATGCTGAAACACATTGTAGCGATTGGGAATGATGTTTATAGAAATGGATCGAAACTAACGGGATCGATCTTGCTAGAAACAATGAGTATTGCTTCTAGCTGATGAAAACTTAATTAATTACCGAGAGGAACTGTGTAAGGTCTCACACCGACTGGGTCTTCTGCACCATCTTTAACGCGGTTTTCTCTATATTGAAGATATGAGTCGCGCATAAATGCATATGGGTCAAAGGCTTGATCACGGATATCTGTATCATCAAGAAGTTCGGCACGTTTGTCCACAATAAGCACTGCAGTTGTAACATATCTTGATGTGTCATCATTAATGTAAGTAATTGGGTCGAAGAAGAATGCATCAGTTAAGAAGCCAATACCATCTCTTGTGCTTGATGGGCCAATGATTGGTAAGACTAAATAAGCGCCGCTATCAAAGCCGTAGTATCCAAGGGTTTGGCCGAAATCTTCTTGGGTTCGAACGCCACCACTTTTTGAATGTACATCAAATATACCGAGCACACCCACCGTTGTATTTAAGGCTACACGACCTGCTGTATTAACACCTTGTTTAAATTTGAATTGGAATAATTCATTCACAAGTGTCACTACATCACGAATATTTCTAAAAAAGTTATTTACACCTGTTTGAATTGGATCGGGTGTTATAGCTTGATAACCTTTAGCTACTGGCTTTAATGCCACGTTATCGACAACATCATTAAATTTGTAAACTGTTCGATTGAGGCCTTCGAGAGGGTCTTTGTTTTGCGGAGATGCACAACCAAACATGAAAAAAGTCACTAAGATTGCTACAAGGAATTTATTGATATGTTTCGTCATGAAAACTTTTCTATAAAGATTAATCAAATTATCTGCGATTGTTGTTTTTTTGTCCATAAGTTATTGAAAATTAAGCTTTGGCAGGCTTTTGTTGTTGTATAAAAACAACACCTTAATTTTTAACCGATTTATAGAGGGCTAAGGCCTTAATTCTTTGAGAGGCGTGTTCAACAATAGGGTTTGGGTAGTTAAATTGTTCGGCCTTTTGACTCAGCCAAGGTGCATGAACCTCTTCATCAGTACAATTTTTAAGTTCGGGGATATATTTTTTAATAAATTTCCCCTGGGGATCGAAGCGTGTTGATTGTGTAATTGGGTTAAAAATCCTAAACCAGGGCTGAGCATCACATCCTGTGGATGCTGCCCATTGCCAACCGCCATTATTAGCGCTTAAGTCGAAATCAATCAGTCTTTCTGCAAAATAAGCCTCACCCCATCGCCAATCAACGAGAAGATCTTTGACTAAAAAAGAAGCGGCAATCATTCTCAGCCTGTTATGCATAAAGCCTGTTTGGTTAAGCTGTCTTATTGCGGCGTCCACTATAGGGTAGCCCGTTTTACCTTCAGTCCAAGCTTTAAAATAATCAGGATTGTTTTCAAAAGCGATCGATTCATATTCTTTTTTGAATGCCTTACCAATTGCGACATCAGGGCGATGAAATAGAATTTGAAAATAAAATTCGCGCCATATTAATTCATTGAGCCATGTTTCAGCACCTTCGTTAAATGATTCCTGCGCTAAACGAAAGAGTTGTCTTATAGAGACTGTGCCAAATCGCAAATGGACAGACAAATAAGAAACGCCTTTAATTGCTGGAAAATCCCGCGTTTTTTTATAGAGAGCTATTCTCTCCTTAAAATCGTCAACGAGTAACTTGCCTCCAGACATACCTGTATGAATTTTAATATCATGAAGGTTAGTTGCTTGAAAGCCCATGTCTTTAAGAGTTAGTAAAGGTTGAGATTTAAATTGAGCAAGATTTTTGATCCATGGATCAATGTCAAAACGAGGCATCGTCATTTGACTGAGTTTTTTTAAGTAATTATTTTTATAAGGCGTAAAAACGGTATAAGGCTTTTCGAGAGCCGTAAGGATTTCATTTTTCTCAAAGACTACCTGATCTTTAAAATCATGAAATGCAATATTTTTTGAGCTCGCAAGCTTTTTAATCTGCTCATCTCTTGTTATGGCAGCTGGCTCATAGTCTCTATTCGTGAAGATAGCTTCAATTTTAAATTGATCGATTGCATAAGACATAGCTTCAAAAGCTTTATCGTGTAACACGATTAAATCTGATTTATTTCGTATCAGACTTTCTTTAAGTTCTTTTATACTTTCCCATATAAATTCAACCCTTCTATCTTCTTTACTTTTTAAAGCATTCAAAATTTCTTTATCAAAAATAAATATACAGAAAACATGTTCTGATTCTTGCAATGCATGCGATAAAGCAGCGTGATCATAATCACGCAAATCCCTTCTAAACCAAACGAGTGAATTTTTATACTTTTTACTCACGATGATAAGGATGATTTTCTAAAATAGAATGGGCTCTATATAACTGTTCTGCAATTAAAACTCTTACGAATGCATGAGGAAACGTAGATTTGGAAAGGCTCCAAATTAAATTGGCTTTTTGAAGGACATTTTCATGAATACCATCAGCCCCTCCAATCACAAAAGCAATTTGTTTAAAATGCTCTGACCAGTGATTAAGTTTTTGAGCAAGCTCTTGAGATGTGAATTGAATTCCTTTTTCATCGAGTACGATTAGAAATTCTTTTTCAATATGAGTTAAAATTTTCTCAGCCTCACTTAATTTCTTTTGTTCGATGGAGTCAAATTTTTTTTCAGGTTTTATTTCGATCAGTTGTGGCGTGAATTCATAGCTGAGCTTTGCAATATAACCTTCGAAAGCTTCGCTAATCCAATTTGGCATTTTATTGCCAATCGATATGATTTTGATTTTCAATGAAGCGAGCTAATTTTTTTTGGAGTTTGCTTTTTAGAAGGCGCCATCCATAATTCCTCGAGATTGTAATAGGCTCTTGTGGTAGGGAGCATGATATGAACAATGACATCATCCACATCAACCAAGACCCATTCGCCGTCTTTTTCTCCTTCAATCCCATTGATATGAATATCAAGTGATTTCATTTTTTCACAAATATTATGCGCCAGTGCTTTAGTTTGTCTTGTTGAATTGGCGCTTGCAACAACCATAAAACTTGTAACGGTTGTAAGCTTTCTTACATCGATGACTTCTATATCAAATGCTTTGATGTCTTCAAGCGCTTCAACTACGGCCTTTTTAATATCGTTTAAGGTCATCGATATTTAAGCAGCCTGAATCTGAATAGAATCTTTTTTTGCAATAATATGATTTTTTTCGTTGACGTAAATAAGTGCGGGCTTGTATTTCTCAAGCTCTAGCTCACTGTAATTCCCATAAGTCGCGATAATAATTAGATCTCCTGGGTTAGCTTTATGAGCGGCAGCCCCATTAATAGAAATCACACCGGAATTTCTTTGGGCTCTGATAGCGTAAGTTGTAAAACGCTCCCCATTGGTAATATTGTAGATAGCAATTTGCTCATATTCCCGAATTTGAGCAGCTTCAAGCAATGTTTCATCAATGGCACATGAGCCTTCATATTCAAGTTCTGAATGAGTCACTTGAACGCGATGAAGCTTAGATTTGAGCATGATTCTTTGCATATATTTAACTACAAAACTAGGTCAAAAGGATGTCCTATTATAGCTAGTTCAATCATGGATGCAAAATTCAATATTATCGATAAGGCGAACTGATCCTAAAGTGGCGGCACCTAGAATAACTAGTTGATTTTCATCGCGAACTGGGGATTCAAGCGATTGAGAAGATCGAATAGTAAGGTAGTCAACAATCCAACCAGCTGCATTTAATGATTGAGTGCCGAAAGCTTCAATCTCACTAAAAGACAGGCTTTTTTTGATAGCTTTTTCTTTCATACTACTCAATGTCTGGAATAGTTGAGGCGCTTTTTTTCTATCTTCCACATTAAGTAAACTATTTCTTGAGCTTCTTGCTAGACCATCTTCATGCCTCACTGTATCAACTGACATAATCTTAATAGGAGAATCAAGTTGTCTCACAAGCTCTCTGATTAAGAAAAGTTGCTGAAAATCCTTCTTTCCGAAAAAAGCCATTTCTGGCTGAACAACATTAAATAGTTTGTTCACGATTGCTGCAACACCCTCAAAATGACCTGGTCTAAATTTGCCACATAAATCATAAGCAATTTGGGGTAAATGAATTTCAACTGTTTGCAATGGATCAAGCATCTCACTTTCAGAAGGCACAAATACAAAAGGTACACCAATTTTTTTAAGCATAGCTAGATCTTCTTCTAGCGTTCTAGGGTATTTTTTAAAATCCTCATTCGAATTAAACTGAAGTGGATTAATAAAAATACTTACTACAACATACTTCGATTTTTTAAAGGCTTCTTGAATGAGGGTAAGATGGCCTTCATGCAGGTTACCCATAGTAGGAACAAAAGCGATATTTGTTAGAGGTTTTAAGATATCAATTAATTCATAGTTGGCATGAATGATCTGCATGTTTATGAATGATTTTTTATGAATTGCAAAAGAAAGTCTTTGATAATTCCAGTCTTATGAGGAGAGTTTACATTGCTCACATAGAGATCATTTGGGGCGTCAGAATTGATAAGTAAGTCATACAAAATAAATACTTCACCATTGCAATGTTGTCCTGAATGAAAACCAATTGTCGGAACAGATACAGTTTCTGTAATTTCTTTAGCAATATCTTCTGGAACAGAAGAAAGCACTAACATATCAACGCCAGATTTTTCCAACGTCCTTGCATCTTCTAAAATAGTCTCTAATGATTTTTTTAATACATCTTGTATAGTTTTATTACTTTTATCATGAACGCTTTGGGGCATATGTCCTATGTGCCCGCAGACTTCTATACCTTTTGCTTTTAAATACTTCACAATAGGCGCTAATGACTTACCACCTTCGAGTTTAACCATATCTGCGCCTGCTTCAATAAGCGCTAAAGCATTTTTATAAGCGACCTCATTTGTAGAATAAGTATCAACAGGTAGATCAGCAATAATGAATGAGGATGAAGCGCCTCGAGATACCGCTTTCGTATGATAAATCATATCGTCCAGTGAAACATGATGTGTATTCCGATCGCCTTTAATGACCATTCCTAAAGAATCTCCAACTAGAAGTGCATGCACACCAATAGATTCTAAAAGAGAGGCGAATGTTGCGTCATAGCAAGTTAATACGGTAATTTTTTTACCATTCTTTTTCATGGATTTAAAAGAGGATAAGTTCATACGAGCTGGGGATTAAAAAACTCTCGATTACTTTTAATGTTCATAATTCTTTTGATTAAAAGATCAATTGCATTTTTATCTTTAAGAATATCTAAATTCTCATTATTAAGAATTAGTACAGGAGAGTAATCATAACTATGAAAAAATTGACTATAAGACTCAGCTATCGCCTCTAAGTATCCGATGGAAATATCTATTTCAAAATCAATATTTCTTTCTTTAATTCTTTTCTCCAGAGTTTCTACTGAGGTTTGAATGTAAATAATAAGGTCGGGTTTAGGTGCTTTTAATTGTAAATGTGAAAATATTTGATGGTATAGCTTAAATTCTTCTTCATCTAAATTAATCTTTGCAAAGATAGGATCTTTTTCAAGAAAAAAGTCTGCAATGATTGATTCCTTGAACATATCCTTTTGAGATATTTTCTGGATTTGATCAGCGCGTTGAAAAAGAAAAAATAATTGGGTTGATAGCGCATAACGCTTCATATCTTCATAAAACTTAGGTAAAAAAGGGTTTTTTTCCGCCTTTTCACTTAAAAAATGTACTGAGAATCGATCAGCTAAAATCTTTGCGAGCGTTGATTTTCCGGATCCGATAGGACCTTCAATTACAATATAGGGGAATTTATCAAAGATGTTCATAAGGTTATACGTTTAGCACTTTCAGGGTCGAATCCTTTTGCTATTTTAGCGATATCTCCAATATGAGGAATAGAAATATTTGCACTAATTTCTTGAAGTGGAAATATTACAAAAGCTCTCTCGTGCATTCTTGGGTGGGGAACGATAAGGTGAGAGTCATTAATTTCCAGGTTCCCGAATAAGATAATATCTAAGTCAAGTGTCCTTGGCGCATTAGGAAAAGAACGAACTCTTTCGTGCAAGTCTTCTAAAGACTGGAGTTCTGATAAGAGTTCGTGAGGAGTCAGCTCTGTCTCTAACAATACGACAGCATTAACAAAATCGGGCTGATCTTTATAACCTAAAGGCTTACTCACATATAAACTCGATTTCTGAATGAGTTTACTTTTAGGCAAGTTTGCAATCTCATCCCATGCAGCGATCACCTGCTTCATCGGCTCCGCAAGATTACTTCCAATTGCAATATAAGCTCTCGTACTCATTCAGAATTATTTACGTGTCAGTTGTTTAACCATTAATGATTTTTCGTGATGATCGGCATCAATAAATGAAGTCCACCATATGCCAATATTTTTATCTAATTGATTAGATTCGCATCTAAGTAACATAAAATCATACGCCGCTCTAAATCTAGGATGAAGTAATAATCGGTATATTTTTTTAGGAGATTGGTTTTCAAATCGTGGCTGTAATCGCCAAATTTCTTTCATAGTAATTGTGAAGCGCTTATGAATAGGAAAAAGCTTAATTTGTTTTTCTATGACCTCGTCGATTGCTTGGTTCAGCCCTGCAATAGAATGTTTCAATTCGAGTTTGTATCGATCCCATAAGACGTTTACCTGATGCCATAATAAAAATGAAAATAAGAAACTTGGGTTGCATGATTTGTCTTGGTTTATTCTGAGGTCAGTATTTTTAAGGCCATTTGAAATAAAAAGATCAATATCTTTTAATTCAGATTCTGGACTTAAGAAAAATTGTGAGTAAATATTTTCATCTTGCATTACTCTATAACTATTCAACGCATGACCTGTTAAGAAAAATTTGATGACTTCATCGAATAATCTAGAATGAGGAATGTCATGGAGCAAAGGGACTAATTTTTTTATAGGAGCTCTTGAGGTTTCATTAAGCGCCATATTAAGTTTTGCACATACACGGAAAGCTCTGAGAATACGAATTGGATCTTCTTGATATCTTTGTTCTGCATTGCCAATGATTCGAATAATGCCACGGTTAAGATCATCTAGCCCGTCATGGAAATCGACAAGCTTGTGGTTTGAGGGGCTATAAAACATAGCATTAATTGTGAAGTCACGTCTTACGGCATCTTCTTCAATTGTGCCGTAGTGATTATCATCTTTAACTATAGACCCATCAGCCTGAAGAATTTCTTTTTGTTGTGATCGATAAGTAGAAACTTCAATAATTTCACGACCGTAAATTACATGAACTAACTTAAATCTCCTCCCAATCAACCTAGATCGCCTGAATAAATGATGAATTTGATCAGGCGTCGCATTTGTAACTACGTCAAAATCTTTAGGCTTAATCCCAAAAAGAAGATCGCGCACAGCTCCTCCTACAAGGTAGGCTTCAAAGCCATTTTCTTCTAGCACTTGAATCGTTTTAATTGCATGAACACTAATAAGACTAATATCGATTTTTTTAAAATCGATTTCAAAATTTGATTTCTTAGACTTCTTAAATTTTTTGAAAAAGGATTTAAGTATTAAGGGGGTAGATGACATTAAATAAGATCTGTACTAACTGATATTTTTTTTCCAAAAAACATCTTTAACTTTTTTATGTTTATTGATAACTCTCGCAAGAACGAATAAAAGATCCGAGAGTCGATTAATGTACTGAAGAGAAAATGGATTGATACTCTCTCCGGAGTTAAGTTTAAATACAGCTTGCTCAGTTCTTCTGCAGATCGTTCGTGCCATATGACAAAAAGCCGCAGGCCTTGATCCCCCAGGAAGAATGAATTCCTTCAAAGGGGGTAAATTTTTATTGTAAGACGTAATAATTTCTTCTAATTCAAGCACATCTTTTTTTTGAATAATTTTGTGGCCAGGCATTGAGATTTCACCGCCTAGATTAAATAGATGATGCTGAATAACAGTAAGGATTTTATTGATTTTAGGTGGCAAGCTTTCTGTAAGCATTAGCCCAATCATTGAATTAAGTTCATCAATTGCGCCCATGGCGATTATTCGGTCACTAAATTTTTTAGTTTTTGATCCGTCTCCAAGGCCTGTAGATCCTTTATCGCCAGTCCTGGTAAATATTTTTGACAAACGGTACCCCATGATTTTCCTTTCTAATCTATTGTACATTAAGCTTGCTATCATCTATATTTAGATTTAAATAAAACTTAAATTAAACCCATGGCCTCATCTCTAAATTATTCTATTGGCGTGATTGATTCCGGTGTAGGCGGTATTTCAGTGCTGAAATATATTCGAGATTATTTGCCACACGAGAATTTGATATATGTAGCAGATTCTAAATTTGCACCCTATGGCGAGAAAACATCTGAAGAAATTAACCGTCGCGTATTAACTGTTTTTGAATTCTTAGACACACATAAAGTCAAATCAGTTGTGGTAGCTTGCAATACTGCTACCGCAGCTTCAATCCAAACACTCAGAGATCAATTTAATTACCCAATTATAGGAATGGAGCCAGCAGTAAAGCCAGCTTCGATACTATCTAAAAATAAGGTGGTCGGTG
Organism: uncultured Methylophilaceae bacterium; assembly: GCA_903914945.1. GTDB lineage: Bacteria > Pseudomonadota > Gammaproteobacteria > Burkholderiales > Methylophilaceae > Methylopumilus. The sequence continues at coordinate 8,923 of CAIWQV010000045.1, read as the reverse complement.
TATTGGCAACATCAGGGACTTTATTAAGTGCTAAATTTTCAGCTCTGCTAGAGCATCATGGCAATGATATTCATTTTATTACTCAGCCATGTTCTGGGTTGGTAGAACTTGTAGAACAAGGCGATTTAAAAAGTCCAGTTCTAATGGCGCTTTTAAAGCAATATATTGCGCCTCTTTTGAAAGAAAATATTGATACCCTTGTATTGGGGTGCACGCATTATTCTTTCCTTAAACCTATTATTCAAGCAATGATACCAAGCCATGTTGCGATTGTAGATACGGGCGATGCAGTCGCTAAGCATTTAAAACATGTTTTAGAGGAAAAAAAATTACTTAATCTTAGCCATACAGCAGGAAAATTAGATTTCTGGACTAATAGCCTTAACCTGAATGCTGCAAGCGTTATTGAAAAGCTATGGGGTAAGGATTCAAATACCTTTAGCTACAAAGGCGCATGGAGTTAATTTATTTTAATTTATATCTTGCGCCGCAATAAGGGCAAGATACAGTGCCCGTTTTTGTAATATCTAAAAATACTCTTGGGTGAGATGAGAATAAATTTTCTTTTTGTGAAGGACAAAATAGTGGCAGATCTTTTTTATCTATAGCGATAATTTTTTGATTCATATTTTAAACGTAGGTTAGCCAATCTGCATATTTCTTCGATTTGCCAGTGACAGCATCAAAATAAATACTTTGTAATTCCTTAGTTATTTCTCCCCGATGTCCTTTACCAATAATTCTTCTATCAAGCTCTTTAATTGGTGTTACTTCAGCCGCAGTCCCTGTGAAGAAAGCTTCATCTGCAGTATAAACTTCATCGCGTGTAATTCTTTTTTCTATTACTGGGATTTTTAAATCGCTGGCGATTTGAATAATAGTATCTCGAGTGATACCTTCTAATGCACTCGTGAGATCAGGTGTAATCAGTTTATTATGTTTTACGATAAATATATTTTCACCAGAACCTTCAGTAACAAAACCATTGACGTCGAGTAATAGAGCTTCATCATATCCATCTTGCATCGCTTCTTGATGCGCGAGGATAGAATTCATATAGTTACCATTAGCCTTAGCTTTGCACATAGTTACATTTACATGATGCCTCGAGAAAGAAGAAGTTTTAACGCGAATCCCATTTTCGAGCGCTTCTTTGCCCATATATGCACCCCATTCCCATGCAGCAACAATTACATGAGTAGATAAAGTTTTTGCTGAAATCCCCATGGCTTCAGCGCCATAAAAGGCCATAGGTCTTATATATGCAGATTCTAATTTGTTTTCTTTTACGGCTTTTTTGTGCGCTTCCATAATGACATTTTTGTCATAAGGCATTTTCATACCAAGGATATGTGCAGAATTAAAGAGTCGATCAGTATGTTCTTTAAGTCTAAAAATAGCAGTAGCTTCATTTGTTTTATAGGCCCTGACTCCTTCGAAAACGCCCATACCGTAATGAAGCGTATGCGTGAGCACATGGGTTTTAGCTTCTCGCCAAGGCGTCATTTTGTTATCAAACCAAATGTATCCGTCACGGTTTTCCATTGATGTTGGGATTGCCATAGTTTTCCTTAAATTGGTAATGCTTCGTTAGGCTTCTATCAGGCATATTGCCATTTATTAACATGATAAAATGAATCGCTTTTATTGAGAAATATATTATGAAAAAAATCTTATTTTTATTGTCGGTCTTAATTTGTCTTGTGGCGTGTCAAAAACCTCAAGAACAAAGCTTTATAGGGACAGATATTGGCTCAGTTCCCATTAATACTTCGTTTAAGTTGCATGATTTTAATGGTCACATAAGAACATTGGACGATTTCAAAGGGAAAGTTGTTGTTCTCTTTTTTGGATTTACACATTGTCCAGATATATGTCCTACCACTATGATAGATCTTAAAAAAACGATGAATTTACTAAAAGACAAAGCCTCGGCTGTACAAGTTATTTTTATTACTCTAGACCCTGCTCGCGATAATGAGGCTGTATTAAAGAAATTTATCCCAACATTCAATGATTCTTTTATAGGACTCACTGGCTCAGAAGCTGACATTGATAAAGTAGCAAGCCAGTTTAAGATTTTTTATAAGAAAGTGGATGATGGCAGTAAAGCTGGATATACGATTGATCATAGTGCAGGTCTTTATATTATTAATAAAGACGGAAAAGTTAAACTTCACATGAGCAATGGACAGAGGCCTGAAGAAATGGCGAGCGACCTCGCAAAACTTATTTAACCAACAAGGTATAAGTCGCTCGAAAGTGTTTTGAGTTCTTTTTCTGATGAGCGATATTCAGGGAGGACTTTTTCAACCTCTTCCCAGAAGCGATTCGAATGGTTCATTTCCTTGAGATGAGCTAATTCATGACAAATTACATAATTGATAATATGTGGAGGCGCCTGGATAAGTCTCCAGTTCAGTCTTATTTCTCTTTTTGTATTACAACTTCCCCATCTAGATTTTGCGTTTGATAGATAAATATTAGACGGATTTACGTTCAGTTTGACACTAAACACTTCCACTCTTCGAATAAAATCTTTCAATGCTTTTTCTTTTAACCATTTTGAAACAAGTTTTGCAGAGTGAATTGGATCATGAATACGATTTGTATCAACATGCAATACGTCTTTATCCTGAAGAACTGAATTCGTTTTGCTAACCTTAAGACTTAATATAACTTTATTTCCTAAAATATGAATTAATTCTCCAGTTTTCCAACTAATTTTCTTTTTTTGTTTTAGTTGATGGGAGAGTTTTTCTTGGATCCAATCCAGTTTTGGCATAATAAGTTCTTCAATACGCGATCTTGGGATAAGAATAGGCGCGTGAATGACAAGACCTTCATGATCAACTTTTAAGCCGATAGTTCTTCGATTTCTTCGTTTTAATAGGTATTTGATCTTTTTGCCGCTAGGTAAAAATAGTTCAAGGTTGGTGGGTTTTAAATTAATCATTTAAATGTAAAACCTCTTTCTCAATCCAATCTTCAGTAAGTTTAATAATTTGATTAGGCTCTTTGCCTTTAACATCGATAGGTTCACCGATACTGACTTGGATAGTTCCAGGTTTTTTAAGGATTGAATTTTTAGGCCAAAATAGACCTGCGTTATGTGCAACAGGAATGACTTGCGTGTTTGTTTTGGAAGCGACCCAAGCGCCACCAATATGATATTTGCCTTTTTCTCCTGGAGGGGTTCGTGTGCCTTCAGGAAACATTACAATCCAAAAGCCTTTTTTAAGTCGATCAAGACCTTGGATAAGTATTTGTTCTAGAGATTTACGCCCAGCTTTTCGGTTAATGGCGATTGGAGATGTCATAGCTAGACCCCATCCAAAAAATGGAACCCATAACAGTTCTTTTTTTAGAACCCAAACTTGCGGAGGAAAAATTTTTTGAAAAGCAAGCGTTTCCCATGCTGATTGATGTTTGGAAAGTACAATCGATGCTGTAGAACCTATGTTTTGCTCCCCTTTGACAACAAAATTTAGATTACAGGAAATTCGAAGCCAATATAACATTGTTTTTGCCCAAATTGAAATAAATTTATATCTGGCAATTGGCGGGAAGGGAAATGTGAGAAGGGATGCCAAGGTAAATGGAATTGTAAAAATCCACATGCCGATTAGAAAAATAATGGATCGTAAATAAAGCATTATTTTTTGATTAAATATACTCCGAAATAATTCTTTGTGTTGCCTCAGCAAGATTCTCACAGATCCAAGTATTTTTGGGTAGTCCACCCTTTGCAAATGTTTCTTCTCCTTTTCCGGTTTTGACAAGTATAGGTTGCGCACCCACTGCATCAAAAGCTTCCAAGTCTCTTAGTGAGTCACCAATTGCCGGAACTTTATCTAAATTCACTGAAAAGCGATGAGCAATTTCTTTTAACATGCCGGGCTTGGGTTTGCGGCAGTCACAATTCTCTTCTGCTCTATGAGGACAAAAGAAAATAGCATCGATATGACCGCCTTGTTGAGAGAGTAGTTTAAACATTTTTTCATGAATGAGATTGAGGGTTGATACGTCAAAGAGGCCACGACTAATTCCTGATTGATTTGTGGCTATAACAACTTTAAAGCCAGATTGGTTTAAAAGTGCAATGGATTCTAAACTATCTTGAATAGGAATCCATTCGTTAGGCGTCTTTATAAAATTGACACTATCTTCGTTAATGACGCCATCTCTATCTAAAATGACTAATTTCATAAATTTAAGAAGAGAGTTTAGATAAATCAGCAACCAAATTCATTGCTGCATGAAGTTTTTCAAGAAGTGCGAGGCGATTCGTTTTGAGTGACTCATTTTCTGCATTCACCATCACATCATTAAAAAATTGATCAATTGGGCTTTTGAGTTTACAAAGCAATTTAAGTGAGCCCGCATAATCTTTTGCCTGATATTGTTTTCTGGTGTCAGCATCAACTTCATCTAATGTTTTATAAAGATTAATCTCGGCTTCATCCTTGAGCAAGGCATGATCAACTTTTAAAGTAGTTTTAAGATCAGCCTTTTTGAGGATATTGCCTACTCTTTTATTGGCTGATGCCAAATCTTTAGATTCCGGTAAAAGTAAAAACTCCTTAATTGCATTTAGTCTTTTAGGGATTTCATTAATTTGCCCTGATTCTATGGCTAAGACTGCTTCAATATCTAGCGCTGCATACCCTTGCTCTTTAAAGAAATTAGTAAGGCGATCATAAATAAAAGGATTTAGGTCTTTCGATTCATTTAATTGAGTTGCATGAATAGAATCAGAAATTATTGTATTTAAGTTCAAATCAATATTTTTATCTATCAGGATTCGAATAATACCGATCGCCTGTCGTCTCAGTGCAAAAGGATCTTTATCGCCAGTGGGCTTTTCTCCAATACTAAATAAACCAATTAAGGTTTCAATTTTGTCAGCAAGCGCTACGATATCTCCCACAGTACTTCTTGGTAGCGAATCCCCAGAAAATCTTGGCTTGTAATGATCTTCAATCGCAAATGCCACCTCTTCTGAGAGGTTTTCATTGAGCGCATAATACCTACCCATAACGCCCTGAAGCTCAGGAAACTCACCAACCATATTAGTGGATAAATCAGCTTTTGATAGATCGGACGCAAGAAGAGTAGCATCATGTAATTTAGATTGATTTAAAGTTTTTACAATAATAGATGCGATTAGCTTAACTCTGGCAGATCTCTCAGCCTGCGAGCCAAGTTTATTGTGGTAAACGATATGTGCGAGCTGTGAAAGATATTCTTTGAGAGGTTTCTTTTTATCTTGTACGTAAAAGAACTCTGCATCCGACAGCCGAGGCCTAATAACTTTCTCATTTCCTTGAATGATGAGATTGGTATTCTTAGGCGATATATTTGAAACAATTAAGAATTGATTTGCAAGCTTCTTATTTTTATCAATCAAAGGAAAATATTTTTGATTGGCTTTCATGGTTAAGATAAGACATTCTTGTGGGACTTCAAGAAATTTAGATTCAAATTCACCCACTAAAATATTTGGATATTCAACTAGCGCCGTAACTTCTTCAAGAAGATCTGCATCATTAATCGGAGTAAGTTGGCTCGATAGATTTAATGCTTTTTCTTTAAGGCTATTTTCAATTAAGACTTTTCTCTCTTCAAAAGAAACGATGACTGAACCTTCTGTTCTCATTTGATCAGCGTATTCGTCAGCATGTTTAATTTCGATAGACTCTTTTTTAGATTCGAAGCGATGCCCCAATGTTGTTCGATTAGATTCAACACCTAATACATTTGCTTTAATAATATTTGTGCCATGAAGAACGATCAATCCATGAGCCGGTCTCACAAAATTAACAGTGGTCCATCCATCTGCAAGTTGATAAGACATCATTTTTTTTATGGGCAAACGTGTGAGGCATGATGAAATACATTCAGAAATAATATCTTTTAGTTTTGCGCCTTCTATATTTTTATCGACATACAAAACATCAGCATTATTTTCATTTTTTATCACTATACGATTAATTGCTTTTTCATCTAAGCCGATTGCATATAATTTTTTTAATAAAGCCTCTGTTGGTTTTTTTGAAGCATCGAGTCCGACGGATGCCGGCATAAGCTTGACAGAAGCATTTTGATCTTTAGCTTCATCTTGAACATCTTTTAAATGTATACCGATTCTTCTTGGGGTTGAAAAAATAGTTTCTTCGGATGTTACACTTACAAGATTTTGTTTTACAAGAAACTCTTTAATATTTTTTCCGAAAGCAATTCCAAGTTGTTTTTGCGATTTTGGCGGCAACTCTTCTGTTAACAGCTCAATAAGTAAATTATCTAATTTCACGATTTAACAGTCTTTTTTGCATTGAGTTGATCGATAATTTCTTTTGCATGATCTTTTTCAGCCAAAGGAAAGCCTAAATTTGCTCGGCTTAGGAGGTAACTATTAGCTACATTTCGGGCTAGGTTTCTTATGCGACCAATATATTCTGCTCTCTCAGTAGTGCTGATTGCGCCTCTAGCATCCAAAAGATTAAAAGAATGGGCTGCTTTTAATACTTGCTCATATGCTGGAAGAGCTAAATTTTGAGCTATAAGATAATTGGCTTGTTCTTCATGAGCGGTAAAAGCTTGAAATAAAAATTCAGCATCGCTATGTTCAAAGTTGTATGCGCTTTGTTCAATTTCATTTTGCAGATAGACATCGCCATATTTTAAATTGCCGGTCCAAGTGAGATCGTATACGTTATCCACACCTTGGATATACATAGCAAGCCTTTCGAGGCCATAGGTGATTTCTCCTGTGATCGGCTTACAATCAATACCACCTACTTGTTGAAAGTAAGTAAATTGAGTAATTTCCATTCCATTTAACCAAACTTCCCAACCCAGACCCCAAGCACCAAGTGTAGGATTTTCCCAGTCATCTTCTACGAAGCGAATATCGTTTTCTTTAAGATCAAATCCAAGTGCTTTAAGTGAGCCTAAATAAAGTTCTAGGATATTTAATGGAGAAGGCTTCAGAACAACTTGAAGCTGATAATAATGTTGAAGTCTATTGGGATTATTACCATAGCGACCATCTTTTGGACGTCGACTTGGCTGTACATAAGTTGCTTTCCATGGTTCAGGCCCCAATGACCTCAAAAAAGTTGCGGTATGAGAAGTGCCTGCCCCAACTTCCATATCGTAGGGCTGAAGAATTGCACATCCTTGGTTAGCCCAATAATTTTGAAGTTTAAGGATGATGTCTTGAAAAGTTAATTGCATAATGAATTGATCTCTAATTCAAGCATTCTACTTCTTTTTCAATATCGATAAAAGTTTTGAATGTCTGATAATCCATCCAAGAATCACAATGAAACATAAAGCAACAGTAGGCCAGTTGCCAAACTGAACATAAGGCGTTGCATTTTTAAATCCCTGAACAGAACCTTCAAGGATATCTTCAGTAAATGTCGGAAGCATAGCAGTGACAATACCATGTTGATCAATAATGGCTGTTACCCCAGTGTTTGTAGATCGAATCATCATCCTTCCTGTTTCTATGGCTCTCGCTTGAGAAAATTGTAAATGTTGATATGCAGCAATAGATTTTCCGTACCATGCATCATTGCTTACATTAGCAAGAATTGTGGCGGAAGGGAGTGCATGAATAATCTCTTCACCGAAAACATCTTCATAGCAAATATTAAAAGCAATCTTTTGATTTCCGATAGTCATAAGAGGCTGGTTAATATCGCCCCTCGATAAATCATTCATAGGAATGTGAAGATAATGTGTGTAGATATACTGAAAAATAAATTTAAAGGGTATAAATTCGCCAAATGGAACCAAATGAGATTTTCGATAAACCTGAGATGAGTCCTTACCTAAGCTGAATACCACATTGAAATATGAGGTATCTTGACGTTCGATCGCGCCGATAAAAATATTACCTCTTTGCTTCATGGCGTGAGCTAAAGTTGATTGTTTAAATGTTGCTGGAATGTATTCGACCAAGAGCGGCATAGCTGTTTCTGGTAGAAGAATAATTTGACCTTGTGTTTTTTGAATTAAATTTTGATAGGTATCTAATATTTGTGTAATCGTTTCTTTTTGCCATTTAATGTCTTGAGCGATATTGCCTTGAACAAGCGATACAGATATAGGCTTTCCTGTTGGCTCAGTCCATTGAATATCTTTAAGCAAATGTCCTGATATTAATATAACAGTTATCACACCAAGCTTTTTAAATCTCGAGCTTTTATCTTTATCAATCAATGCATAGCTAAGTAAGATGGCTAGGCATGTCAGTATAAGTGTCACACCATAAATTCCAACGATAGGTAAAAACCCTGCGAGCGGGCTTGAAGGAATTTGAGAATAACCCATCGTGAGCCAGGGGAACCCAGTTAAAAACCAGCCTTTGATCCATTCTAGAAATGTCCAAATAAATGGGGTTAATATAAAACTTGATTTTCGATATGAAGAGAGCCATCCAATAGCACCAATAAAAAGGGCAAAGAAGAGGCAGAATAAAAAAGTACTTAAAACTGAAAGCCATGAAGGCATGCCTCCAAACGTATTGAGACTTATATAAATCCATGAAATCCCAAAGCCAAATAAACCTAAGCCAAAAAAAAGCCCCGAGAGAAAATTTTGCTTTTTATCGTTTGATCTATACCAAATATAAAAAAGAGCACTTAAAGAAATAAGTGAAATAAAGTAATGATTAAAAGGGGCAAAACTCAGAACAGAAAGTGCTCCGAGTAAGAATGAACTAGCTATAAAAAAGAAAGGATGATGTTTATTCAAAATACAAGTGCCGTTTAAAGACAATTGTACTGAATTATTGAGAATAAAGCCTTAAAAGTAATTAAGGCTTTTGAATCTTATAAGTTTGAGAAGGGCTTCCTGACGGCTCGCCATTATTATTTTGAAATACAACGGTTTCTACAAATTCATCTAGGAA
>CAIWQV010000044.1 GCA_903914945.1 uncultured Methylophilaceae bacterium | reverse complement strand
TCTAAATCCAGCCATACGATAATCCCACCAGCTATACTGAGTTTCTTCCGGATTGATTGCTCTAAAGCTATCTAACAACCCCAAAGAAAGTATGCTCTGAAAAGCTTCCCTTTCTTTGGCGCTAACAAGCACATTATCTTTCCATGCTTCTGGATCATGACAATCAATATCTTGAGGCGCAATATTAAAGTCGCCAGCAATGATAATGTCTGGAGAGCTCAACATCTCATTTTTAAGCCAAGACGTAAAGTGCTTTAACCAATCAAGTTTATAGTGGTATTTATCTGATCCTACAGATTGACCATTAGGTACGTACACACAAACAATACGAATTTTTCCATGCTCGGTATTAATTGTGGCAGCAATAAGTCTTTTTTGTTCATCTTGAAAATTAGGGATATTGTGTTGAACATCAAGTAGTTCATATTTGCTTATAATTGCAACGCCATTATATGTTTTTTGTCCATTATGGATAGATTTATAGCCTAAAGCGTTAATTGCATCATGAGGAAATTTAATATTTTCTTGTTTTGTTTCTTGGAGCAGAAGGAGATCTGGCTGTGCTTTTTTTATCCAGTCTTCAACTTGACCTATTCTTACGGTAAGAGAATTTACATTCCATGTAGCTAGCTTCATAAATGTTAAGCCATACCACTATGTCTTAATAGGGCGTCAACCGAAGGCTCTCTTCCGCGAAAGGCAATAAAAGATTCCATAGCTGGCCTAGACCCGCCTTTTGCTAGAACTTCATTTTGAAATTTTTGCCCCGCTGAACTCGATAAGACACCTTCTTCCTCAAACAAACTAAAGGCATCAGAAGCCAGAACCTCAGCCCACTTATAACTGTAATAACCAGCAGCATATCCACCAGCAAAAATATGTGAAAAACTATTAGGGAAGCGATTCCAAGAAGGCGGTCTTATAACAGCAATTTCATCTCGAATAGCTTCTAATAGCTCCAAAGGATTAATTTGATTTTTATCGTTATATTCAGTATGTAACCTTATATCGAATAGTGAAAACTCAATTTGTCTTAAAGTTTGCATACCTGACTGAAAATTTTTAGCCGCAATCATTTTTTTAAACAGTGCTTCAGGAAGTGGGGCTTTTGTATCAACATGCTCAGTCATATGTTTTACAACATCCCATTCCCAGCAAAAATTTTCCATAAATTGACTAGGCAACTCGACAGCATCCCATTCAACACCTTTAATACCCGAAATACTATAGTCATCTACTTTTGTGAGCATATGGTGAAGTCCGTGACCAAACTCATGGAAAAGAGTAATGACATCATCATGCGAAAATAATGCAGGCTTATTATCAGAGGGTGATGAAAAATTACAAGTTAGAAAAGCGACGGGATATGAAGATTCAAAAGAATTTTTATATCGAGATATAGCCTCATCCATCCATGCCCCACCACGTTTATGATTACGAGCATATAAGTCAAAATAGAATTGACCAATTAATTGATCATCTTCGTTTTTTATTGAATAGAAACTGACGTCTTTGTGCCAAGTGGGAGCTTCTGTTTTAACAATCTTTAATTTAAAAATAGTTTCAACAACTTTAAATAAACCTTTCAAGACACGCGGCTCAGGAAAGTATTGTTTCACTTCATTTTCTGAAAAACTATATTTGTCCTGACGGAGCTTTTCAGATACATATGCAACATCCCAAGCTTCTAATTGCTCTATCCCTAAAGACTTAGAAAAAGACTTGAGCTCTTCCATATCTTTTGTAGCAAAAGGTTTTGCCTTGTTAGCTAGATCCATTAAGAAGTGATTAACCTCTTCGCTCGATTGAGCCATCTTTGTGACAAGTGACATTTCAGTAAAATGTTTAAAACCAAGCAATTGTGCTGATTCATAACGAAGTTGAAGTATTTCATTAATAAGTTCAGTATTATCAAGATTTGGAGAAGCAAGCTCAGATGCGCGAGTAGCATAAGCACGATAGAGTCTTTCTCTTAAATCTCTATTCTCTGCATACTGCATAACTGGGAGGTAAGAAGGAAAATGTAAGGTAAATTTATACCCTTCTTTTTTATCTTCAATAGCCTCCGAATGGGCTTTATTAATATTTTCTTCAGGAATACCTTTAAGCTCATTTAAATCGGATGTAAACAAAGCAAATTGGTTGGTGGCATCTAAAATATTCTCTTCAAATTGAGTTGAGAGCTTTGCTAGCTTTTCTTGAATGACTTTAAAGCGGGCTTTATCTTTAATATTAAGTTCAGCGCCACCCAGTTTGAATTCACGTAATACATTGTCGATGATGCGCTGTTGTGAGAGTGAAAGCGATTTAAATTGAGCGCTGTCTTTAAGAGATCGATATTTCTTGTAAAGCAATTCGTCTTGAGAAAGATTGGTATAAAACTCAGTTAATTTTATAAGATTATCGTTGTATGCTTTTCTTAGCTCGTCAGAGTTAACAACTGCATTAAGATGTTCAACCTGCCCCCAAGCCCTGGAAATTTTCTCACTGATGATTTCAATAGGCTCTACAAAATTACCCCAGGTAATAAGATCACTTTTATTTTTTAATGACTCAATTAATACATTAGCCTCTTTAAGGACGCCTTCTATAGCTGGAGAAATATGATTGGCTTTGATTTGGTCAAAGAGGGGGAGGCTCTCACGATATAAAATAGGATTAGACATAAAATTTAGAGTTAATGGTTAATTTAATTGATTGATTCTTTTTAATAAAGTTTCAATTTTATCTACTTCGTTTAAGCTCAGTAATTTGTGAACAGAGGCTTTCATATTTTTAATAGAGCTACTTAGTACCTGCTGTTTAACTCTCAATATATGAGAAGGATGCATTGAAAGTTGTTCAACACCCATACCGATAAGTAATTTGGTTAATTTGGGCTCACCAGCCATTTCACCACAGATCGCAATCGATTTTTTATATTTATGCGCAGATTTAACTGTAAGCGCAATTAGTTTTAAAACAGCAGGATGAAGGGGATTGTATAAATGAGAAACTGCATCGTCTGTTCTGTCAATTGCGAGAGCATATTGAATTAAGTCATTGGTACCTATTGATAAAAAATCAAGTTCTTGAGCAAAAATATCAGCACTAATTGCAGCTGCAGGTATTTCAATCATCCCGCCTATAAGAATTTTTTCATTAAATTTAATTTTTTCTTTTCTTAAGCTTGCTTTAGCTCTTTCTAGGATAAGTTTGGTTTGGCGAAGCTCACTAATGCTGCTTAACATAGGGAAAAGTATTTTAATATTACCAAAGTGAGAGGCTCTCAAAATAGCACGAAGCTGTGCCATAAAAACTTTTGGTTCGGACAGACATAACCGAATAGCTCTTAATCCTAGCGCAGGGTTTGGGCTGATTTTCTTATTGTTTAAAGCCGTCTGTTTGTCAGCACCAGAATCTAAAGTACGAATAGTCACTGGTTTTTTACCCATAGCTTCTGCTACTTTTTTGTAGGCTAAGAATTGCTCCTCTTCATCGGGCATATCTTGCCGATTCATAAATAAAAATTCAGTTCTAAATAATCCAATACCTGTTGCACCTGATGCATTGACAGAAACAATATCATTTGGAACTTCGATATTTGCGAAAAGATGAATTGGAGATCCATCTTTTGTAATTGATTTTTTTGTTTTAATGCGTTGTAACTTCTCTTCTTCATCTCCCCAAGTGTCTTGGAGTTGTTTATAGTATTTTTGAATGTCTAAACTTGGATTAACAATGACAATACCTTGTGTCCCATCAACAATAATTAAGTCGTTATCTCTTATGAGAGTCCTAGCATTTTGAAGAGCTACAATTGAAGGGATATTTAAACTTCTCGATAAAATAGCAGTATGTGAAGTCACTCCCCCACCGTCTGTAATAAAAGCTGCATATTTATGATTCTTAAAGTGGAGTGCATCTGCTGGTGAAATATCATGAGCCACTAGGATTGTTAATTTCTCTTTATTTTTGACAGCTATTTGATTTGAATGACCCAAAAGTACTTTGATGACCCTTTCAACCACTTGAATAACATCTTGTTTTCTCTCGCGAAGGTACTCATCCTCAATTTGGTCGAATTGATTGACGACACTATCCATTTGTTTCTTAATTGCCCACTCTGCATTACATCGCTCATTTTCAATGATTGCTCTAGGCATCGCAGATAATGATTTGTCACTTAAAATCATGATGTGAGTATCAATGAATGCACCCAATTCACCAGGAGAATTGGAAGGTAACTGAGATTTTATTTTATTTAATTCTACTTTGACTGATGCAATAGCATTATCAAATCTTTTTATTTCGTTAGGGACATTTTTGATATCAATATCATATTGAACCACTTCAAGGAGAGCATTCGAAATGAGATGTGCTTTACCAATAGCAATACCATTCGATACGCCAATACCATGAATGCTAAAGGAGGTCATCTTCGTTACTCTCCCTCTCCGAAATAGTCATTGATAAGGGCTGTAATAGAATCTAAAGCTTCTTTTTCATCTACACCTTCAGTGCTAATTTTGATATCAGTGCCTTGGCTTGCTGCTAGCATCATGACGCCCATAATACTTTTTGCATTCACTTTCTTATGATTTTTTTCAATCCATATATCAGATTCAAATTGATTAGCGACCTGAGTTAATTTTGCTGAGGCTCTTGCATGCAAGCCTAATTTATTAATAATTTTGATGCTAAGTACTAACATGATGTATTTGACTGGATATGAATAATGCCATCTACAGCACCTTGAATCGCTTTAGCGATGAGAGTGTCAAAAGGTTCATGGCGGTAATTAATGCTTCGAATCAGCATCGATAAATTAACACCTGCTATGGCATCTACTTTTCCAGGTTGAATTATTTTGGTAATGATATTGCAGGGGGTGGCTCCAAAAATATCTGTCAGGATCAAGACACCTTTGCCCTGGTCTAAAACTTTAATTTTCTCAGAAATATCGGAAAACATTTTTTCATGCGCACAATCATTTTCAATTGTGAGGGATTCTAGAAAAGCAGGCTTGTCTCCTAAAATGTGTGTAGCGCATTCAATGAGAGATTTTCCAAGTTCGCCATGTGTAATAAGAAGAATGCCAATCATAAGTGTCTCAGTGGTTAATATCTCGATGTCGAATGATTACTTGAGATTTTGGGTTAGAAAAATGAGTAAATAATTTATTAGCAATATATACAGAACGATGTTTTCCACCAGTACAGCCAATAGCAATATGTAAGGAGTGTCTTTGATCATTTTTGAAGGCAGTTAACCATTCACTTACAAAATAATTGATATCTTTATACATTTTATCAACCTCTTTGTAGTTTTGAAAAAAGTCTGCTACAGGCTTGTCTATTCCGGTTAAATCTTTTAAATCTGATTCGTAATGAGGATTAGGTAGGCAGCGAACATCAAATATGAAGTCTGCATCAAGCGGAATGCCAAATTTGTAACCAAAAGAACTAAATTGCAAAGCGAGATTGTCTTCTTTCAGCTGAATTAATTCATTGAGTGTTTTTTTTAACGCATTAACAGACATACTGCTTGTATCAATTTTGTATCCAATCTCAGCTAGAGGGGCAAGCATGGCTCGCTCTTTCTCAATAGCCTCAGCGAGAGATAACCTCTCATTAGCTAATGGATGTCTGCGTCGAGTTTCGCCAAATCGTCTTACGATAGATTCAGTGGAAGATTCAAGATAAATAAGCTTTGTTTTAATAGATAAAGATTCAATTTCTTTAATGACATGAGGTAGTTTTTCAATATTGATACTTCTAATATCAACACTAATTGCTACTTTGTCTTGATGCTCATGATTAAGATGCTGAGAGATATTTGATAAAAGTGTGACAGGTAAATTATCAATACAGTAAAAATCGTTATCTTCTAGCGCATTCAGCGCAATACTTTTTCCTGAACCTGATAAGCCGGAAATAATGATAACTTCCATAATTAGTGATCCAAACTTAATTGTAGATTAATCTTTTTAGATAAGTCTTCTATTGCACTAGATCCTCTGCTTAGTAAAGTGTAGTTTTTAACAGCTGTTTCAATAAGAAGACTGACATGCCTTGTGTGGTTTACAGGCAATTCAATTTTAGGTATTGCAATATCAAACAAGTTAAAAGAGCCTATATTCATTTCAAGTCTTGAATAAGCCATTTCATTTTGATATGGCTTTAATTCGATCACGAGAGAAAGCTCATTTCTTAAAGATACACTTTTTCGACCAAATAATTTCTTAATATCAAGAATTCCTAAACCTCGAACCTCAATTAGATTCCTTAAAATGGATGGAGCCTCTCCTATAATGTTGGATTTATTATTTTTATAAAATATAACGCTATCATCTGAAATAAGTGAATGGCCCTTTTGAATTAAATCAAGCGCAATCTCACTTTTACCAATGCCCGATTTGCCAATTATTAAGACACCTTTGCCCTTGAGTCTCACAAAGACACCATAAATATGTGTGCTTGTTTTATATGTTTTGGACTTAAATAAATATAAGTTTAAAAAATTTGTTAGATACATTATTCGATTGGTTGATGTTTTAATCCACCTTGGATTCGATGATGGTCTTTATGCACTTCTTTATATTTAATTACCTGACGATCTAATTTACCTGAGAGTAAATCTATAGCGCTATACATACTCTCGCCTCTGCATTCAGCATGAATATCACTTTTTGGCAGATGGATTGTAGCTTCTGCTATATGTTCCAATTTATTTACTGTGAGAGTAACTTTTGCATCAATTACATGATCAAAATGATGAAAAATTTTAGCTAATTTAGTTTGAATATATTCCTTTAATGACGGGGTAATTTCTAAATGGTGGCCAGTTAAGTGAATATTCATAGCATTTCCTTAAGGTTAAGTTTATAGAGTCTTTCTAAGATTGGTTGGAGCTATATTTAATATTTCTCTATATTTTGCGACGGTTCTTCGAGCGATGTTCACGCCCTGGTTTTTTAATAATAAAACAATTTCGTTGTCTGAAAGAGGTTTTTTTGGATCTTCTTGTTTAATCACCTCTTTAATTTTAGCCCTAATTGCAGTAGATGCAAGATCATTACCTGAGGCGCTATCAATCGAACTTCCAAAGAAAAATTTCAGCTCATAAACACCACGCGGTGTATTAATATATTTGTTTGAGGTGACTCTAGAAATAGTGGATTCATGCAGGCCAACTTCTTCAGCAATTTCTCTTAAAATAAGGGGTTTCATCATAGACTCACCTTGATCTAAAAAGTCTTTTTGATGTCTCATGATTGCCTCCGATACCTTAAGGATAGTAATAAAACGCTGCTGTATATTTTTTACAATCCATTTAGCTTCTTGAATTTGGCTTGATAAATGATGAGAAAAGTCAGTTTGTGAGTTTTTTATTAGGTCTCGATAAACATGATTTAAGCGAAGTTTAGGAATCGCTTGCTCATTTAGAGAGACTTGCCATTTACCCTTTGTTTTTTTAACGTTGACTTCATGTTGAATAAAATGGTGGTTTTCAATAGTAGAAAATATATTGCCAGGTTTCGGATTTAGACTTTTAATGACTCTCTGAACTTCTCTTAAGGCCTCATCTTCGCAATTAAGTATTTTTTTAAGCCTAGCAAAATCACGGGTCGCTAGTAAATTTAGATGATTTCTAACGACTTTAATGCAAAGCGTATGGATAGTGTTTTCTTCTTTATTTTCGAGCTGAAGTAACAAGCATTCGATGAGGTTTCGAGCACCAATACCAGGAGGCGCCTGTTTTTGAAGTAATTTTAGCAAAGATTCGATTTCTTCGATTGTGACTTGATATTCTTCGGGAATACTTGCAAGAAAATATTCTAGAGGCTCTTCTAAATAGCCATCTTCATTAATTGAATCGATGAGAAGAGAAATAATAACTTGATCCTTCTCGCTGATTGGAATGAGATGAAAGATATCCCCAAGATATTGCTTTAAAGTTTGTGATGTAGGCTCTTGGTATTCTGTTGAATCACCATAATTGTCTTTTGTATATTCATCATCCCAATTGATTTCGTGCTCATGAATAGGCTCTTGAATTTCTTGGGTATTTGAAATTTCAAATGAAGTTTCTTCCTGGGAGATTTGAACTGGATCCTTATTTTCTTCTTCATCCTCTTCAAGCATTTCTATCAAAGGGTTTTGCTGAATTAGAATTTCAAGCTCTTGATTAAGCTCTACTGAAGACATTTGCAAAAGTTTAATAGACTGCTGAAGTTGAGGCGTAAGCGATAAATGTTGAGACGCTTTAAATTGGAGATTTTGTTTCATCGCTTAAATAGCGCTAATTTTGGTAGTTATAGATAGAAGTCTTTACCTAAGTAAACATCTTTAACATTTTGATCATTAGCAAGAGTCTTAGGTAGGCCAGATGCAAGAATTTTGCCCTGGTTAACAATGTATGCACGATCACAAATGCCCAAAGTTTCACGCACATTATGGTCTGTTATAAGAATGCCAATTTTTTGGGTGGCAAGATATTTAATAATTTTTTGAATATCAATCACTGCAATGGGATCAATTCCCGCAAAAGGTTCGTCTAGTAGAATAAAAGCAGGATCAGAAGCAAGACATCTAGCAATTTCAACACGTCGTCGTTCGCCTCCAGAAAGACTAATGGCAGAATTATTTCTAATATGACTAATGCCTAACTCTTTTAAAAGCTCTTCAAGCCTTGCGTTCATTTTTTCTCGGGTGAGTTCCTGTAATTCTAAAATGGCTAAGATATTTTCAGCTACCGTCATTTTTCTAAAAATAGAAGGCTCTTGAGGAAGGTAAGAAAGGCCTAATTTAGCGCGGCTATGGATGGGCATTTTTGAAAGATTTGCGCCATCAAGAGAAATGCGACCTCGATCACTTTGAATAAGACCTACAATCATATAAAAACTTGTTGTTTTGCCTGCACCATTTGGACCAAGTAAACCAACAATTTCGCCACTTTTAATATTTAAAGATACGTCCTGCACAACCGTTCTTTTTTTAAAAGTTTTTTTAAGATTTTCAATTACTAATTCACTCATGGTAATTCACTATTCCTGTGGTTTTTTCTTGGGCTGAATAATTGCACGTGTTCTGCCGCCTGGTACAGTTTCGCCTGCTTTATTTTTAGTATTACCTGACATAGCTTTTGCAAATTCTGCATTTGCGTCATACATGATGTAGTCACCGTACACGACATCTTCGCCTTTTTTAACCCATGCTTTACTGTATAAATGAACTTTATCCATACGCCCATCATATTCAATTCTTTGAGCACTTCCTTCAATATATTCGTTTTTGCCTTCTCTTTTTTGTTTGAAGGTAGTGGGGTTGCCAGTGCTCGTACTATGTTGAAAACCTTGATTATCTTCTCGAACCGTAAGTTCATCAGCTTTAATAAGAAGAGTGCCTTGCGTCAAAATGACATTACCAGTGTAGACGCTTGTATTTTTTGAATCATCTGATGTCATAGTGTCAGATTCAAGTTCAATAGGTTTATCTCTATCAGCTTTTTCCGCAAAAACATAAGAGGAATGCATGCTTGCGAAACATAAATAAGCAAAAATAAATTTTACTAATGATGATTTGAAAAAAGATAGGCGCATTATTTTTTTATAGTCTTATTTTGAATAATAGGATGAGCGTTTAAATTCGTTTTTTTAGCAGGCTTTTCATAATGCACACGCACTTTTTGTAGCAATGTCATTATTCCATTTTTTTTATCATATCTCATACCAATTGCATTAACGACTGTTTTTGGGTCTTGAGTAATCCGAACAGGTCTTTTTGTCATTGCTTGGTCTTTATTAGGTAATACAGTGAGTTGATCTGTAAAAAGCTCCATTTTTGGTTTTGTTTCAGTTTCGAGGCGAGCGACTTTTACATTATCAATAATTTGTACTTCTTCACCATCAGTTGAAACAAGACCAATGCCACCTTCAATCTGTGAGCTAGGGATATTATTTTTATATCTAATAAAAAGAGGTTTCTTAAGTCGCGTAGTGTCATCTTGACCAAAATGTGTCATTTCATTTGCAGACAATATAAAACGAATAGAGCCATCCGCTTCTGTTTGTGTTGTTTTAAAGTTTGTTAAAAAATAATCAGGGCTATTACTTAATTTATTTCCTTTTTTTTCATTTTCATTTTCAACCGACATTTGCACCCAGTAAGAAATAAACGCTAAGATTGCAGCAAAAAAAATGGGGAATAAAACAGAGAACCGATTAATCATTTAAAGTAAGGCGCAATGATTCCATCGTAAGTGCCTTGAGCCTTCATAATAAAATCACATGCCTCCCGAACAGCACCATAACCAGCTATTTTTTCTGTTATGAAATGTGCAATTTTTTTCACTTCATCATGTCCAGCTGGAACGGTAATCGATAGGCCTGATTGCAACATAGGCGGCACATCTACAATATCGTCTCCCATAAATGCACATTCTTCAGGTTTTAATCCTGTTTTTTTAATCAGATCATGAAACGCTTCTTTTTTGTCTGAGATGCCTTGATAAAAGTAATCAACCTCTAAATTTTCAGCGCGAATAAGAACGCTATTAGAATTGCGGCCCGTGATGATTGCAAGTTTAACCCCACTTTTCTTTAGTAATCGCATACCCAAACCATCTTGGGTATTAAACATTTTATATTCTTGACCGTCATCTCCGATAAAAAGAGACCCATCGGTCATAACGCCATCAACATCAAAAATCACAAGTTTGATTTTTTGCGCTCGCGCTTTAAGATTTGAGTCCATTAAATAACTTTCGCTTTGAAAAGGATGTGCAAGATATTGTTTACAAAAAGAACCATATTGATTTTTAATATATTTGTGAATTTCTAATTTTCTGAAATC
>CAIWQV010000043.1 GCA_903914945.1 uncultured Methylophilaceae bacterium | reverse complement strand
TTAAAAAACAAGTGGAAGCGGAATGGCAATATTTAAAAAATTCACCCAACACGATCAATGAATCTGAATTAAAACGCGTTGCAAAATTTTTCACAGCCATGCCTTATGAAAATTTAAGCGATCAAGATCAAGCTTATGATGAAGCCATTCAAAATAATAAGGCTTTTGCGTCTTGGGTGAAACGATCAGTGCACCTCCATAAACAAAAAGGCTATCGTGCTATTACCTTGTCCCTCAAACCTCACGGTCTAGCGCCAGGTGATGCAACATCAGCACAAATGAGAACTGTGGCTGAACTTGCGGATCTCTATAGCTTTGGTGAGCTTCGTGTATCGCATGAACAAAATCTCATTTTAGCGGATGTAAAATTACAGGATATTTTTAAAGTTTGGGAAAAAGCAAAAGCGCATCAATTAGCCACACCTAATATTGGTCTATTAACAGATATTATCTGTTGCCCGGGTGGTGACTTCTGCTCACTTGCTAATGCCAAAAGTATTCCGATTGCAACGTCTATTCAAGAGGCTTTTGATAATCTCGATTACCTCCATGATATTGGAGAGTTAGAACTTAATATTTCAGGCTGTATGAACGCATGTGGCCACCATCATGTTGGCCATATTGGCGTTTTAGGTGTTGATAAAGATGGTTCCGAATGGTATCAAGTGACCATCGGTGGCAAACAAGGCAATGATGCAAGCTTAGGTACTGTCATAGGGCCCTCTTTTGCTGCGGAAGAAATGCCGGGTGTAGTTAGAAAACTGATTGATGTTTATATCAAACATCGCAATCCTGAAGAAAGATTTATTGATACGGTAAGACGCTTAGGTGTGAATCCTTTTAAGGAGCATGTCTATGCTTAATTCTCAACTTATACTTAATCAATCTATTAGTCTGGATGAGTGGACATTTGTACCCCTTCCAAGCGGTAACGAAGAGGTAAAAAAACAAGCGGGTAAAGTAGTGCTATTTAAATTAACCGGTGAATCGCTTCCTACAGAGTTACAAATTGATGAAACAGTAATCCCACAAACTGGAAAAATTATTGTGCCATTAAGCGTTTATTTAAAAAATCGTGATGCATTGCAGGCACGACTTAAAAATAATGAAATTGCTTTATGGATAGCAACACATGAAACCCTAGATGCCTTATTAGTTTCTGAAAAAGATATTAATGTATTTCCACTCATTGCAGTATTTGTGGAGCGATTTCAAGATGGTCGCATATTTACATTAGGTAATTTACTTCGCACACGTTATCAATTTAAAAATACATTAAGAGCTTTTGGTGATGTTCTGCAAGATCAATTGTTTTACCTAAAACGCTCAGGATTTGATAGTTATCTTATTAAAACTGGAAAAGACGTGCATGAAGCATTAAAAGCCCTTCAATCCTTCAGCGATCCTTATCAGGGCGCTGTTGACATTTCAGAACCTGTCTGGAAAAGGAAGGTTCGCTGATGACTAGCAAGGCTTCAAAAAAACAGATCGATAAAATTGATATCAATGATGCGCTTATAAAAACGATTAATGAAAAATCAAAAAATGTCATTTCGCTTATTCAAAAGAATATTGAAAAATTGCATTCTGTTACTTTCGCAAATAGCTTAGGTGCTGAAGATATGGTACTTGTTGATCTCATCCGGAAAAATAAACTGAATGTTGAAATTTTTTCGATTGACACAGGAAGGCTTCCTTCTGAAACATATCATTTGATTCAAGAAGTAGAATTAAAATATGAATTTAAAATTAAAATTTATTTCCCTAACCAAGAAAAAGTGGAAAGTTATGTCAATGTCCATGGCATTAATGCTTTTTACAATTCCCTTGATTTAAGAAAATCATGTTGTGGTATTCGAAAAGTTGAACCCTTAAATCGTGCTTTAAAAGACAAAAAAGCCTGGATTACAGGCATGAGACAGGAGCAATCACAAACAAGACAAACGCTTCAAGAAGAAGAATTTGATGAGGCACACCAATCTCAAAAATTGAATCCTTTAAGCTCATGGAGTGAGAATGAAATTTGGGCTTATATCAAAATGAATGAAGTGCCTTATAACGCACTTCATGATCAATTTTATCCAAGCATTGGTTGCGCTCCTTGTTCACGAGCCATCTCTGAAGGCGAAGATATCAGAGCTGGACGCTGGTGGTGGGAAGATTCTGAAAATAAAGAATGTGGGCTACACGTAAAATAATATGACAACACTCTCAAATTTAACACATCTCGATTGGCTAGAATCTGAAGCTATCCATATCTTACGAGAAGTCGCTGGCCAATGTAGCAACCCAGTGTTGCTTTTTTCAGGTGGCAAGGATTCGCTTTGTTTATTAAGGTTAGCTGAAAAAGCATTTAGACCCGGTCGCTTTCCTTTTCCACTCCTTCATATTGATACGGGTCACAACTATGACGAAGTCATTCAATTTAGAGACCTTAGAGCAAAAGAACTTAATGAAAGATTAATTGTGCGCTCTCTTGAAGATTCGATGAAGCGTGGCACAGTTGTTTTAAAGACCCCAGATGAGCCTCGCAATAAACATCAATCAGTGACACTTTTAGAGGCTATTGCTGAATTTGAATTTGATTGTTGTATTGGTGGTGCTAGACGTGATGAAGAAAAAGCACGTGCTAAAGAACGCATCATGAGCTTTAGAGATGAATTTGGTCAGTGGGATCCTAAGAACCAAAGGCCTGAGTTATGGAATCTCTATAACGCTAGAGTTCATAAGGGTGAAAATATTCGTGCCTTTCCTATTTCGAATTGGACTGAGATGGATGTATGGCAATACATCGAACGAGAAAAATTAGGCTTACCAAGTATCTACTTTGCACACAAGCGCCCTATTGTGAGACGCGGAGGTGCCATTGTTCCTATTACTCCACTAACATCTAAAAAAGACAATGAAGTTGTTGAAGAAATTATGGTGCGTTATAGAACAGTGGGCGACATTACTTGCACAGCACCTGTTGAAAGTGTTGCGGATAGCGTTGAAAAAATTATTATCGAAACGGCGAGTACGACTATTACTGAACGAGGCGCGACAAGATTAGATG
>CAIWQV010000042.1 GCA_903914945.1 uncultured Methylophilaceae bacterium | reverse complement strand
GGGCAAATATTCAGCATCGCAAAGGTCGCCAAGACGCTAAGCGCGGGAAAGTTTTCACAAAAATTATTAAAGAAATTACCGTTTCAGCAAGACTTGGTGGTGGCGAAGTAAATTTTAATCCTCGATTAAGGGCTGCAGTAGCCCTCGCCAAGGAAGAGAATATGCCACAAGACAATATTACGCGTGCCATTAAAAAAGGCACAGGTGAATTAGAAGGCGTGAGCTACGAAGAAGTCAGATACGAAGGTTACGGTATTGGTGGAGCCGCGATTATTATTGATTGCTTAACGGATAATAAACAAAGGGCTGTCGCTGATGTGAGACATGCGCTAACTAAAAATGGCGGTAATTTAGGCACCGATGGATCAGTCGCTTTTCTATTTAAACATTGTGGCCGTATTTTTTTTTGGTCCCGGTTCAGATGAAAATAAAGTCATGGAAGTTGCCTTAGAAGCAGGTGCCGAAGACATTATCAATGATGAAGATGGCAGTATTGAAGTCATCACACCGCCCAATGAATTTATTCAAGTTAAAGAAGCGCTTTTAAAAGCAAACTTAAAAATAGAACTGGCTGAAGTTGCGATGCGTCCCACGCTAGAAAATGCATTAAGTGGTGATGATGGGATTAAGATGCAAAAAATTTTAGATACACTGGATGATTTAGATGATGTGCAGGAAGTTTATACCACCGCAGTGATTGAAGATTAAAGCTATCGTTGAGTGATCCTATTATCATCCTTGGTATTGATCCTGGTTTAAGAATGACAGGATTCGGTGTCGTTGAAAAAAGTGGTGACAAGATTCGCTACCTTGGAAGTGGTGTGATTAAAACTGTGAGCGCCAAAGTTGATGCGCGCGATAGTTTGCCAGAGCGGATTCAAATTATTTTAGAAGGGCTCTTTGAAGTGATCGATCAATATAAGCCAAAACAAGTTGCCATTGAAAAAGTGTTTGTGAATGTGAATCCACAATCTACCCTTTTATTAGGACAAGCTCGAGGCGCTGCGATCAGTGCGGCGGTGATTAAAAAATTACCTGTCTATGAATATACAGCACTGCAAGTTAAAAAATCAGTGGTAGGTTCAGGGCAC
Source organism: uncultured Methylophilaceae bacterium (assembly GCA_903914945.1). Lineage (GTDB taxonomy): Bacteria > Pseudomonadota > Gammaproteobacteria > Burkholderiales > Methylophilaceae > Methylopumilus. The sequence continues at coordinate 538 of CAIWQV010000042.1, read as the reverse complement.
GCGAAAAAAGAACAGGTACAAGAAATGGTCAAACGTTTTTTACAATTACCTTCAATTCCTCAGGCAGACTCCGCAGATGCGCTTGCATGTGCCATGTGTCATGCACATGCTTATAATCAATTACAAAGTATGGATGCTTTAAGTTACCGCATGAAAAAAGGTAGGCTCGTATGATAGGCAGAATTTCTGGCATTCTTTTAGATAAAACACCCCCCTTGGCTTTAATTGATTGCAATGGTGTGGGCTATGAATGTGAAGTCCCTATGAGTACTTTTTATTTACTTCCTCAAGTGGGTGAAAAAGTTACTTTACTCACTCATTTTGTCGTACGTGAAGATGCACAACTCCTATTTGGTTTTGGTACTAACCAAGAACGTTTAATGTTTAGACAGCTCTTGAAGGTGAATGGCATTGGAGCAAAATCAGCCCTCGCGATTTTAAGTGGCTTATCGATTGATGAATTGATTCAAGCGGTGTCATTACAAGAAGCAGGCCTTTTAACGCGCGTGCCTGGTATTGGCAAAAAAACAGCCGAACG
>CAIWQV010000041.1 GCA_903914945.1 uncultured Methylophilaceae bacterium | reverse complement strand
GTGATTCTGTTTTACCTTCAAATTCAAAAGTCACATGGATACCATCTGCTTTAGGTTCGATCGTATTGACTTTAGTATTGAGCATAGTCTTTTCGAAACGTTGTTCCATACGTTTCTGTAATGGGCGCACTAAATCTCGATCACATCCTTGAATGAGGCCATCAGATAATTCCACGACACTGACTCGACTGCCTAATGCATCGTATACAGTTCCCATCTCAAGGCCGATAATGCCACCACCCACAATGAGTAAACGTTTAGGTATGTCTTTAAGTTCTAGCGCGCCTGTGGAATCCATAATGCGTGGGTCATCTTTAACACCTGGAAATTTTGTTGCTTGTGAGCCTGCAGCCACAATACAATGTTCAAAACCTACGGTTTCAATTTGACCATCAGCTTTTGTTACCTTGATTTGATGAGATGTTGTGAATTCACCGACACCTTGTATCACAGTGACTTGTCTTTGTTTAGCCATGGCACTTAGGCCTTGCGTTAATTTACCGACCACGTCATTTGCTTTCCAATGGCGAATTTTTTCTAAATCTATTTTAGGGTCACCAAAAGTTACACCATGCTCGGCTGTTTCTTCAGCATCGGTAATCACTTTAGCTGTATGTAAAAGCGCTTTCGATGGAATGCAGCCGACATTAAGACATACACCACCTAAGGTTGAATATCTCTCAATAAGAACTACTTTCTTACCTAAGTCGGCAGCACGAAATGCAGCTGTATAGCCGCCTGGGCCACTGCCCAAAACAACAACTTCAGTTTCATGTGTCGATGACACGTCTGATTTTTTAGTAATTGTTTGTGCAGGTGCTTGAGGAGATGCTTCTTTTTTTTCTTCAACTTTTACTTCAGTTTTAATCTCTATTTTATTTTCAGATTTTTGAGGCTTGTCAGAAGAGTCACTTAATTCAATCACAAGAATATTTGATCCTTGCTTAATTTTATCGCCTACTTTTAAATTAATGCTAGTCACTTTACCTTCATGCGTGGAGGGAATATCCATGGATGCTTTATCGGATTCAACAGTGATCAGTGAATCTTCTTTTTTGATCGTGTCGCCAATTTTGACAATCACATCGATCACTTCAACACTATCGAAGTTACCGATATCGGGTACCGTGATTTGAAAAGTATTTGCCATATAGTATTAAAGAAGCAATCGACGCACGTCAGATAGCATCATGCGTAAGTGGCTGGTAAAGCGTGCACCATCTGCACCATCAATCACTCGGTGGTCGTAGGACAGAGAGAGTGGCAAGATAAGTCTTGCTTCAAATGTTTTTGTTTTAGGATCATATATCGGTTCCATGGATGATCTAGAGATGCCGAGGATCGCCACTTCAGGGCAATTAATAATTGGTGTAAATTTCGTGCCACCAATGCCACCTAAACTTGAAATCGTAAAGCACCCACCTTGCATTTCTTCTAGTTTAAGTTTTCGCTCACGGGCTTTCGCTGAGAGCTCGCCTAAATCCTTTGCGATCGCAAGTACATCTTTTTGATGAACATCACGTACCACAGGGACAACCAAACCATCTGGCGTGTCACATGCAAAACCAATGTTGTAATAACTTTTATAAATGAGTTGATCACCATCTGCAGAGAGAGACGCATTAAAATTAGGATAAGTTTTAAGTGCATTCACACATGCTTTCATGAGGAAGGCGAGAAGGGTGAGTTTGACACCTTTCTTTTCAGCATCGACTTGCATCGATTTTCTAAAAGCTTCGAGGTCGGTAATATCTGCTTCATCAAATTGTGTGACATGCGGAGCGGTAACCCAATTGCGATGAAGATTTGCCCCTGATAATTTTTTAATTTTTGAAAGTGGTTTAGTTTCAATCTCACCATACTGACTAAAGTCAATAATAGGCATAGGCATGACTGTCGGTGCATTGCTCATATTATCTGTGCGAGGTCGGGCCAACTCACCTTTCACATAACTTTGTACATCAGATTCAAGAATACGATTTTTAGGCCCCGATCCTTGCACGAATGCCAAATTGACACCAAGTTCACGCGCAAATTTTCTGACAGAAGGACTTGCATGTGATTTCTTATTTGGAGCCACAGCAACGGAGTCGCCAATAGGTGCTGGAGTTTGTTGTGGTTTTATTTTTTGTGGCGGTTCGGGCGCTGGACGCGAAGGTTCAGGTATAGAAGCTTTAGGGGCCTCTTCTTTTTTAGTTTCTTTTATTTCAGTTTTTGTTTCTGCTTTTTTTTCATCAAGCGCAACATCGAGCATGAGAATAGGCGAGCCCTGTTTAATTTTATCGCCCACCTTTAAAAAAATCTCTTTAACAGTACCTGCATAAGGTGCCGGAATATCCATCGAAGCTTTATCTGTTTCTAAAGTGATGAGTGAGTCATCTTTTTTGATTGCGTCACCTATCTTCGCAATCACTTCAATAACATCCACACTATCGAAGTTTCCGATATCGGGGACGAGTATTTTTTCGATAGCCATAATTACTG
>CAIWQV010000040.1 GCA_903914945.1 uncultured Methylophilaceae bacterium | reverse complement strand
GGGTAATCGCCTCTCTATCACCCCTGTGACCGAAGAAGAGTGGACATTCATTGCAAAACATTTGAAATAAAAAACCCAAGCATTGCTTGGGCCTTTTCGAAACAAACTAAAAGCTATTACTTATTTGACGTTATCTAAGCTGCCCATCGATTTTGGGTAAGCCACAACACCCCATGGAATTTCTTTATTGGGAATATGTTTAGTCACCTCTAATTTTTCTGAATCAATCACGAGTACTTCATCAGATTTACCGCAAGCAAGTAAGATATCTTTATCATCGGGTGAAAAACTAAAATGCCAACAGCGTCTTCCAGTTGGAATTTCTTTTATCTTTTCAAAGTTAGACGTATCGTAAACTTCTAATGTTTTTGATTTCGAGGTTGCAACAAACAAGTGCTTGCCTTCTCGATCAAAACTCACACCGTAGGGTGATTCACCCGTTGCCACAGTTTTAAGATGTTTAAATTGACTGTCTAATACAATAAAGTTATTACCCATTTCTAAAGTTGCTACATAATATTTTCCATTCGGAGCTACTTTAATACCTCGTGGACGATCACCATATTTTTTAGTTGAAATCGTTTTTAATAATTTGCCACTGCTAAAGTTATGCACTGTGATTGTATTGTCTGCCTCGTTTGTCACAATAATTTCTTTACCACTTTTACTAAATTCGATCCCTTCTGTTTCAGGTCCGCCGATAATCTCTCTAATTTTTTTACCTTTAGCTAAATCCACTACCGCAATACGCGCGGGGATCTTCGCTTCATCTTTATCATCTTCTTCTTGGCCAACCACAGGGGGTTTGCCGGTAGAGGCAGGCTCTGTAGATACAAATACCTGACCCTTAAACACACGAACAAATTCTGGATTTTTACCTACTGAAATATGCTTCACAAACTGATTGGTTGTTAAATCAATCACAGATAAATTATCGTCATCTTTATTCGCGGTAATTAAATAATGTCCATCGTCTGTGATGCCAATACCACGAGGATTTTTAGCTTGGATATCGATTGAACCTTCTGTTTCCATCGTGTTTAAATTAATTATACTGACGCCGCCCTCTTGATTTGATACATAAGCTTTACCTCGACCTTCAGCATTCGCTATTAAAGATGAGATAAGTAATCCTAATATGACAACCGTCTTAATAACCTGCATTTCATTCTCCTAAAATGTTTTTTTTATTATTCAATATTCATACAAAATCTTCTAGGGGATTTCTCCCTGATAGGCCTCATGAAAATGAGGATGTATTACCCTAAGAAAAGTTTATAGGCTGGATTATCTGTTTCATCCCAGAAGGGATAGCCTAATTGATTCAAAAAGACTTCAAAATTAATTTCATCTTCAGGTGGCACTTGGATGCCCACTAAAACGCGACCAAAGTCAGCACCATGATTGCGATAATGAAATAGACTGATATTCCAATTGTGTCCCATGGTCTCTAAAAATTTCATTAAAGCACCGGGTTTTTCGGGAAACTCAAATCTAAATACCATTTCATTCTTAACCTGGGGGGCGTGTCCGCCGACCAAATGTCTTAGATGAAGTTTAGCAACTTCATTGTCCGTGAGATCAATTGTTGGCAAGCCCTCTTTGTCAAGCATCGCTTTAAGCTTAGATGGCTCGTCCGAATCGTTAGTCGCAAGACCTACATAAATATGTGCTTCCTTCGGATCTGAAAACCGATAATTAAATTCAGTGATATTACGCTGGCCTAATAACTTACAGAAATTTTTAAAAGCACCCGGGGTTTCTGGAATGGTGACTGCAAGAACAGCTTCTCTTTTTTCACCAATTTCAGCACGCTCTGCTACAAAACGTAAGCGATCGAAATTCATATTAGCGCCCGATGCAATGCCCACCAAAGTCTCATCTTTTAAATTATGTTTCTTGATATAGGCTTTCATGCCTGCAACCGATAAGGCTCCTGCGGGTTCTAGAATAGAGCGCGTATCCTCAAAGACGTCTTTAATGGCGGCACAAATAGCATCGTTATCCACCACGATCATTTCATCGACGTAAGCCTGACAGAGCGGGAAAGTGACTAGGCCTACTTCTTTGACGGCTGCGCCATCAGCAAAAAGCCCCACTTGATCTAGCACTACACGCTTGCCTTCTTTTAAAGATAAGCTCATAGCTTCGGCATCTTTAGCCTCAACGCCGATCACTTTAATTTCAGGTCGCATCGCTTTGATATAAGTCGCCATACCAGCAAGAAGCCCGCCGCCGCCGACACAACAGAAGACTGCGTGAATCGGTTTTTTATAGTCGTCTAAAATTTCTTTGGCGATGGTTCCCTGCCCCGCGATGACATCGGGATCATCATAAGGATGCACAAAAGTGAGGCCTTCTTTTTTCTCAATCTCAAGCGCATGTTTATAAGCATCTGAATAAGAATCGCCCCATAGCACCACTTCAGCACCGCGATGTTTTACAGCATCAATTTTAATGAGGGGAGTTGTAGTCGGCATGACAATCACGGCACGACATCCTAGTTTTTGTGCACTTAACGCAACACCTTGCGCATGATTACCCGCAGAAGCCGTGATGACGCCCTTATCGAGCTGCGGTTTAGTTAAGCTCGCCATCTTGTTATAGGCGCCGCGTAATTTAAATGAAAAGACAGGCTGTAAATCTTCCCGCTTTAAGAAAATCCGATTGTGGAGTCGAGTTGAAAGATGTGTCTGAAATTCAAGCGGCGTCTTCTTTGCCACGTCATATACACGCGCTTCATTGATACGTTTTACGTAGTCATTCTTCATATGCTAATTTTCAAGAGTCGCCTTGGCGTGTATGATAGATGTTAAAGAGTCATTATAAATAAAATATAAGGATTTAAGTAAAAAT
>CAIWQV010000039.1 GCA_903914945.1 uncultured Methylophilaceae bacterium | reverse complement strand
TCATTGAAGATATGCAAGATACGATGCATGCTTTAAATGGTGCAGGTCTAGCAGCACCCCAAATAGGTATTAGCCTAAGGGTTGTTATCTTTGGTATAGAAAAAACACCAAGGTACCCAGATGCAGAAGAAGTTCCTTACACCATTTTAATTAATCCAAAACTTACTTTCCTTGATGATGAAATGGAAGAGGGCTGGGAAGGATGTCTTTCAGTGCCTGGCATGAGAGGCCTAGTTCCAAGATTTAAAAAGCTTCGCTATCAAGGTTATGATTTGAATCACAATCTTATTGATCGCACAGTGAGCGACTTTCATGCTCGAGTTGTTCAGCATGAATGTGACCATCTAGATGGTGTTCTCTATCCTATGAGAATAGAAGATTTAAGTAATTTTGGATTTTCTGAGGTTTTATTTCCTGATTCAGACCTTCAAGACGATTAAAGGTTGTGATAGAATTCTCGCTCCGGAAGAGTGGCTGAGCGGTTTAAGGCAGCGGTCTTGAAAACCGTCGAGGGTTCATCCCCTCCGTGAGTTCGAATCTCACCTCTTCCGCCATTTATTTACAATCTAATTCGTCCCAGCTCTATTCTTAATAGCTTTATTATAAACTTCCAGAGATGATTTATACATTATGTCTAAAGTAAAAGGTCTATGTATATTTTTCATTTGATTTGTATTGGAAGTTTTCATAATTTTTGACATTGCTTTTGATAGGAGATCTGGACTCTTAGGCTTCACTAATACAGCTTTTTTATATTTACTTAAAGTTTCTGGGATGCCTCCGACTGGACAGCTAATAATTGGAAGGCCAATAGACATCGCTTGCAATAATGCTTGAGGAACACCTTCATTCGCATAGCTTGGCAGCACAAAACAGTCTATTGCTTGTAAGTAGGGCACGATATTTCGAATATCGCCAACCAATTTTATATTCTCAGGGTAATAAGAAGCCTTAGCCAATTTTTTACAATTTTCCATTTGTGGTCCGTCGCCGATGATGATTAAAGTACACATTGGATTTTTTAAAAGATTAAATGCTTGAATTAAATCACTGTGTCCTTTCCATGATCGTAATGTTGCAGCAATACCAAAAATAAAATGTTTTTGTGGAAGGTTTATTGATTTTCTTTGTTGTATTTTATTCCCGGGCACAAAAATTTCTGTATCGATACCTGTAGGCACAGACACGGTAGGGGTGCGAACAAATTTATCTTGAGTTAAATCATTTTTTATAGACTCACTCGTTGTCATAATTGACTCACAACCTTTGTTATAAAGCCATTTAGAGGAGATATTTCTATGTACAGATGTGCTTATATGTCTTGTTCTAACAATGGCAGGTTTTTTATTTAAGGTTAATCGGGCAAGAGCTGCAAGCCAATGATCTGTACTTGAATGACAAGAAATAACATCTGGATTTACTTCTTTGATAAGTTTTCTTAACGAAAATAAATCAGTAAGTCTCTTTTTTTGAAGTTTAATGCCTTTACAGTTGATTCCATAAAGATGAGCCCGCTTGGCAATCAGGCTAGTTTTATCTGCTGCGATGATGACTTCGTGACCATACTTGGAAAATATTTTTGCTTCCGTGAGCACTCGAATTTCTTGGCCACCCCAGCCCAATGAAGACTCCGTATGTAAAACTTTAATTTTCTTTTTGTTCAATAATTCATTGTATAAATGAAGCCATTCTTTATTTTTTATTTGTATGTCAAAAGCTTTTGATGCTTTTAAAGCGTTTTTTGAGAATAGCTTTCTTTTTTGCCAGGCCTTCATTAAGGCATTCGCAATACTATATTTGTCTTTCTTGCAAATGACGCCTGCAAGATTTTTTTCAATGTGAGGAGCCAAGCCAACATCTTTTGTTAATACAACAGGAAGTCCGCAACATAATGCTTCAAGAGCTGCATTAGGAAGACTATCGTAAAGAGAAGGTAGACAGAATATGTCTGATGCATCTAAGTATTGTTGAATATTATCTTGAGGCCCTGTAATAAGAATTTTTTGCCCGCGAGCAAGATTTTTTATTTGTTGTATTTTCTTATCTTGACCAACAATAATAGCCTGAAATTTGGGAAGTAATTTAATGGCTTCAACAAGTTCAAAAGCACCTTTTCTTTCAAATCCTGAGCCCACAAAAAGAATCACAGGTAAGGTTGGATCCAACGCTAATTTTTTCTTGGACGATTCTTTTTTTGAAGTCGAGGCCGGATGAAAGGATTTGATATCAATACCATTTTCAATCACTCTTATGCGTGATTTTGGTACCTTATAGTATTCAGATAATTCTTTCTTAACAAGCTCACTATTTGCGACATAAAAAAGATTATTGTCCTCAGACATTTCTTTTTCGATTTGAATAATTCTTTGGTGGTATGGATCAATGTTAAGCCATATCTTTTTGTACCAAGGACTAATATTTTTTATTCTATCGACCCATGCGGCATGAATACCATCACCTAGTCGATAAATATCGATCCCAGTTAATCTCTCGTGCGACTGAATAAGATCAAAATGATTAGCACCAATAATTTTTCCAACAGAACGTTGGAAACTCAAAAATCTTGAGAATCTAAAAAAACCAGACGATTTTGCTTCTAACCATGGAATATTTTTAGAGGGGTGAGTATTTCGTTTCCATCGCTCAGAAATAATAAAAAATTTAATGCCGAGCGCGCTTAAACCTGATGAGGTTCTTAGAATAAAATTTTCTGCACCGCCAAAAGGTGTGAATTTTCTTCTAATGATTGCTATTTTCATTATGACGGTATCGTGTACAAAATTTGAATTATACGTGATTGAAATCTCATGCTATGGCTGCATTCAATTTTTTAACTAAATCGTTTATCTTTTTTTCATTCATTTTTAAATGGTTTTTATATGTAATTAGGAATGTGTCCTCAGCGCGAGACCCTAGCGTATTAATTTTTGCATGATTAATGGATATGCCTTCTTTTGATAATTGATCAGATATAAGACTTAAAAGACCATTTCTATCGTCTGTAATCACCTCTAATTGGTATATAGGTGATTGTTCGATTTGTTGAATAGAAATTTTCGTATCAAATACATGGTGAGTAGCTTGTCGGCTTCGTTCAGATAGTTTTGTCGCCTTATTTTCTTTCTCATCTTCGAATCGATTTGTTAATTCTTTTTCTATAAATTTAAATAGACCTTCATAACTCACCGATTTTGGGTTTGCATCAAGGAGGTCAAAAAGATTAAGCGCATAATCATGCTGTGTTGTAAATATTTTAGCAGCTGCTACGTTATATCCAATTTCGTCAAAAAAACTGCATGTTTTATTAAAAATGCGTGCTGAATTTTTTTGATAAATAAGAACCTCAATACCCTCGCCATTTGGTCGATGCCTTACGCGAATAATAGGTTTTTCAGGGGCTGTATGTGACAACAAAATCCTTGTTTGCCAAGCAATTTCTTCTTCTGTGTATTTATAAAAATAGTTTTCACCAAAACTTCTCCAAAGGGTTTTGTAATGGTGATTTTCTATATTGTAGGCTTCTAAAATAGATGCAGCTTTAACTTTTCGCCTTGTAATTGAAACTGCATGAGACTCATTCTCTTGCTCAAAATAATTTAATGTATATTGAAATAGATTTTTAAGAAGTGTCGCTTTCCACTGATTCCAAACATATGGACTGGTAGCTCTTATGTCTGCCACTGTTAAAAGATAAAGTGAGATCAGGTTTTCTTTGTTCATGACTTTTTCTGAAAACTCTTGAATCACTTTGGGATCTGACAAATCCAATTTTTGTGCTGTGTGAGACATGATCAGATGAGATTTAACGAGCCATTTGATAAGCGATTGATCATGATCAGACAAATGATTCAGTTTAGAAAATGCGTCGACATCTTTCGCTCCGAGTTCGGAATGGTCGCCACCACGACCTTTTGCAATATCATGAAATAGGGCTGCTAGATATAAAATATGCTTATCCGTGTAGTCCTTAAATAAGTCATAACAGTCAGGGAATTCATGTTTTAACTCTTCCTTTGAAAATCTTCTCAAGTTACGGATAACATTTAAAATATGTTCATCCACTGTATAAATATGAAATAGATCGTGCTGCATTTGACTTACTATTTTTCCAAATGCAGGAATGTATGCTCCAATCAGATTACATTTATTCATGATTCTGAGTGATCGGTTGACCTTATTGTTTGATTTTAAGATAGATAAAAATTTACTTTGCTGTTTCTTATCGTTTCTAAATCGCGAATTTATTTTATTTGCTGCACCATTCAAAATCGTCAATAGGTTAGGCCCTAAGGATTTTAGTTTGTTGTATTTTTGGAAAGTGATAAATACATCAAAAATATGGGGCGTGATATCACGATTTTGATAGCGGGGATTAATTTCGAGCCAGTCATTATCGTTAATTAGAAATTTACTGTCAGGAATTTGGGTTACTTTTTGAATTTTTTTAGGGTTTAGTTTTTTTAATAGCACTTCATTAATAAATGTGACGAAATTAATCGACTCATAAACGTCTCTCATGAGTAATTCACTTCTCTTTTTATGAGTAGTTTTTTTATATCTCAATAACAAAGCTAATTGATTTTGGAAGTCAAAGAGAAGTCTGTCTTCGTTTTGTTTGGCAGTTATGTGGAGAAGAATTCTTAAATTCTTAAAGAAGAGATCAGACTTGATAAGCTTTTGATAATTTTGCGTATCAAGATATTTCTTTTGTTTTAAATGTTCTATTGAGAACTTAGAAATAGAACTTTTGCCAATCCATTGAATCATTTGAAGGTCTCTTAAACCACCAGGGCTTTCTTTGATATTTGGCTCTAATTGATACGCAGATTGGTTGTACTTTAAATGCCTATGATCTTGTTCTTTTAACTTAGCTTCATAAAATTGGGTTGGATTGATACTGTCATGAATGATGATCTTTAAATGCTTATAAAGTGTTTTGTCGCCATCAAGATATCTGCTTTCGAGAAGATTTGTATGGATCGTAATATCTCTTTTAATTTCCCTTTTCGTTTCATCGATATTACGAACGCTATGACCGATTCTTAAGCCAATGTCCCATGCTTGGGTAATAAATTGTTCTATTTTTTGATTGAGTGAATGATTAACTTTTTTTGGAATTAGGATTAACAAATCTACATCTGAGAAGGGAAAAAGTTCTTGGCGGCCATATCCGCCACATGCCACCAGTGAGGCTTCGTCTTTAAACTCAAGTGCTTGCCAGAGCTTATTTAATATTTGATCGACTAATAAAGAATGAGCTACTAAATAAGCATGACCATCTCTTTTTTTTAAAAATAACTTAACGAGATTTAACTCATTTAAAGCTAATTCTTTTTTTAACTTAAGTATTTCTTTTTGAATCAAGATTTAGTTAACAAATACTGGGGGAGAAGGAGTTTTTTCAGAAACCGTAAGGACTTCATAGCCAGTTTCAGTGACCAAGATGGTGTGTTCCCACTGCGCTGAAAGGCTGCGATCTTTGGTGACGATAGTCCATCCATCAGGCATTTGTTTAATGTCTCTTTTTCCTGCGTTAATCATAGGTTCAATTGTAAAAATCATGCCTGCTTCCAATGTAAGGCCTGTTCCAGGCTTTCCATAATGAAGGACTTGAGGCTCTTCATGAAAGCGCTTACCAATGCCATGACCACAAAATTCTCGCACAATACTAAATCCATTTTTTTCAGCAAAGTCTTGAATGACAAATCCGATATCGCCCAATTTTGCCCCTGGTTTAACTTTTTGAATACCAAGCCACATTGCTTCATAAGTGAGCTTGCATAAACGCTTAGCTTGGATAGAAGTTTCACCTAAGAGAAACATGCGACTTGTGTCCCCATGGAAACCTTCTTTGATAACTGTAATATCAATATTGACAATATCACCTTCTTTGAGGGCTTTTGGACCAGGCACGCCGTGACAAATTTGATGGTTAATGGACGTACAAATTGATTTTGGATAGGGTGTATGTCCGTCTGGAGCATAATTTAATGGGGCAGGGATCGTTTTTTGAACATTGACCATGAAGTCATGACAAAGCCTGTCAATTTCTTCCGTAGTAATGCCTGGGTTAACAAAAGGCGTAATATAATCAAGGACTTCTGAGGCTAATTTGCCAGCAATACGCATTTTTTCGATTTCTTGGGAATTTTTGATGTGTATTGTCATGATTTACTACGTTTAGATTACGTTTGAACTTGTTTTTTGTGCTATTATAGCGCGCTTCTTCAAGGTTCTTGAGGAAATAATTTTGCATTACCTAACGTTAGGGTGTCTATGAAAATAGATGTAATTAGGTGATGTTTTTTTAACCCATAACAACGGAGTCAATTATGTCAGTTACTATGCGTCAAATGTTAGAAGCGGGGGTCCATTTCGGCCACCAAACCCGTTACTGGAATCCAAGAATGGCACCATATATTTTTGGTGATAGAAATAAAATTCATATTGTTAATTTAGAAAAAACATTACCTATGTTTCAAGAGGCTTTGAAGTACATCCGTACTCTTGCTGCAAACAAAGGGCGTATCCTTTTTGTAGGTACTAAAAGACAAGCTCGAGAAATTCTTAAAGAAGAGGCTTCTCGCGCAGGTGTTTCTTACGTGAATCATCGATGGTTAGGCGGCATGCTCACAAATTTTAAAACAGTGAGACAATCAATTAAGCGTCTTAATGATTACGAAGCGATGCTTGAAGATGGAAGCTTACTTAAGTTTAATAAAAAAGAAGCATTAGGCTATAAGCGTGACTATGAAAAATTACAACGCTCAATCGGTGGCATTAAAGATATGACAGCACTTCCTGATGCAATTTTTGTAATCGACGTAGGCCATGAGAGTGGTGCTGTGGTTGAAGCAAATAAGCTTGGAATACCTATCATTGGTGTTGTAGATACTAATAATTCACCTGACGATATTTCATACGTTATTCCTGGTAACGACGACTCAAGTAGAGCTATTAGACTTTATGCAAGAGGTATGGCTGATGCTGTGTTAGAAGGTAAAAGTCAGGCATTAAATGAGCTTGCTAAGTCAGTATCGCAAGAAGAAGAATTTGTAGAGGTGACTGAGGCAGTTGCTGAGTAATTTTTAAAGCATTATTTTATAAGGGGGTTCATGCCCCTTTTTTAATAATAAGTTTATTCATACAGTATTTAAGGAGTAATCAAAGTGGCAGAAATAACCGCAAGCATGGTCAAAGACCTACGTGATCGCACAGACGCGCCTATGATGGACTGTAAAAAAGCATTAACTGAAGCTGATGGTGACAGTGCGCGTGCTGAAGAAATTTTAAGAGTTCGTTTCGGAAACAAAGCAAGCAAGGCTGCTGGAAGATTGGCTGCCGAGGGTATTGTGATTGCTTTTGTAGCTAAAGACGGCAAAACAGGAACACTTCTTGAAGTTAACTCAGAAACAGATTTTTGCGCTAAAAATGAAGACTTTTTAAAATATACGCATGAGCTTGTAACTACCATCAATGAAAAGAATCCAGCCAATATCGAGGCTTTAACAAGCTTAAACATGGGCTCTGGAAATGCTGAAGAGGTTCGTGCTCAGCTTGTAGGTAAAGTTGGTGAAAACATTACACCACGTCGATTCATTCGTTATCAAACAACCGGTCAAATAGTTAGTTATGTTCATAGTGGAAGAATTGGCGTCCTTTTGGACCTTCAAGGTGGCGATGAGGCCTTAGGAAAAGATTTAGCCATGCATATTGCTGCAAATAAACCCAAGGCGCTTAATGCTTCTGGCATCGATGCCGCATTGATTGAAGTTGAGAAACGTGTTGCAATTGAAAAAGCAAAAGAAGTTGGCAAACCTGAAGCTATGTTAGAAAAAATTGCAGAAGGTACAGTACAAAAATTCCTTAAAGAGGTCACATTATTGAATCAGCCTTTTGTGAAGGATGACAAAGTAAGTGTTGAGCAATTACTAAAAGCTAACAATGCAACCGTGAATGCATTTAGTATTTATTCTGTAGGGGAAGGTATTGAAAAGGCAGTGGTAGATTACGCTGCAGAAGTTGCAGCGGCAGCAAAGGTTTAGTCTTATCAGAGCACATAAAGGATTGTATGATTTATACAGTCCTTTTTTTATGTCCCCTGGTTTAAAAATACGTTAAACTTTAAGGAAAATTATGACCCAGCCCGCATACAAAAGAATTATGTTGAAAATATCAGGCGAAGCCTTGATGGGCGAAGATCCTTTTGGTATTAATCAACATACCATCTCAAATATAGTGCATGAGATCAAAGAAGCGCTCGATTTAAAAATTCAAATGGGCATTGTTATTGGCGGCGGCAATATTTTTAGAGGTGTGGCTTTAGGTGCAGCTGGTATGGATAGAGCGACTGCAGATTATATGGGTATGATGGCTACCGTCATGAATGCATTGGCGCTTCAAGATGCCATGAAGCATGCAGGAATCGTAGCCCGTGTTCAATCTGCGCTTAATATAGAGCAAGTGGTAGAGCCTTACATTCGAGGCAAGGCTATGCGCTATCTTGAAGAGGGTAAGGTAGTTATATTTGCTGCAGGCACCGGTAATCCTTTCTTTACAACCGATACAGCCGCAGCATTACGCGGTGTAGAAATGAATGCTGATATTATGATTAAGGCGACAAAAGTCGATGGCATTTATTCAGAAGACCCTAAAAAAAATCCAAAGGCAAAGCGTTATGAAGTAGTCAGCTTTGATGAAGCTATTCAAAAAGATTTAAAAGTTATGGATGCGACTGCGCTCACTCTGTGTCGAGACCAACAATTGCCTATCGCAGTATTTAATATATTTAAATCAGGCGCGCTGAAAAATATTTTACTAGGACAAAATGAAGGCACGCTTGTGATGCCGAATATACATTGATTAAAGAGGACGCTCATGACTGAAGCAATTAAAGTAAATGTAAGTGAAAAGATGCAAAAATCTTTAGACTCCTTTAAGTCTGACCTTGCAAAAGTTAGAACAGGTAGGGCGCATACCGGACTTCTGGATCATATCTTGATTGATTATTATGGCTCTATGGTGCCTATTAATCAGGTAGCAGGGGTTAACCTTGGCGATGCAAAGACAATCAATGTGCAGCCTTATGAAAAGAGTATGGTTGGTAAAATCGAAAAAGCGATTCGTGATAGTGACCTTGGTTTAAATCCCGCAACATCTGGTGATCTTATTCGTGTCCCTATGCCGACACTGACCGAGGAGCGTAGAAAAGATCTTATAAAAGTCGTTCGAACAGAAGCCGAGTCTGCCAAAGTAGCGGTACGAAATATCAGGCGTGATGCAAATGATTCACTAAAAAAATTAATAAAAGAAAAAGAAATTAGTGAGGATGATGAACGAAGATCGCAAGATGAAGTTCAAAAAATTACAGATAAATTTATCGCTGAAATCGATAAACTTCTTCAATTAAAAGAATCTGAATTACTCGCAATTTAGTGTTTAATTTCTTTCGTCCATTATCAGCTAAAGAAGCGCTATTAGAAAAACCTAAACATATCGCTGTTATTATGGATGGAAATGGCAGATGGGCTAAAAAGCGCCTTATGCCACGCATTTCAGGCCATAAAAAGGGTTTGGAATCAGTGAGAATGGTCATTACACAATGCCAAAAATTAAACATACCCTTTTTAACATTATTTGCTTTCAGTACAGAGAATTGGTTAAGGCCTTCACAGGAGGTTAATTTTTTAATGTCTTTGTTCCAAGAGTCCATTAAAAAAGAATCCTCAGCACTCATTAAACATAATGTTCGTTTTAAGCTGATTGGTGATCGAAAACCGTTTCCAAAAAAACTGATTGATAAAATAAAAGAGCTTGAAAAGCTTACTGAAAAAAATACTGGATTAACATTAAGTGTTGCAATTAATTACGGTGGGAGATGGGATATTGTGAACGCGGTTAATACGTACCAAAAAGAAACGCATTTTAAAAAACCATTAACTCAAAAATCTCTCACTCAAAACCTTTCTTTAAATTACGCACCTGATCCAGATCTCCTCATCAGAACAGGCGGGGAAAAACGTATTAGTAATTTTTTAATTTGGCAGTTTTCGTATTCTGAACTTTATTTCACAGAAACCTTATGGCCTGACTTTAACGAAAGGGCGCTTATGACCGCATTGTTTGAGTTTCAAAAAAGAGAACGACGATATGGAAAAACAAGCGAGCAATTGTAAATGTTGATATCAAGAATTTTATCGGCTTTCATTATGCTTTTAGTTTTTTTATCTTCCATGTTTTTATTTTCAGGAAGATTTTTTTCATTTGTCATCTATGCAGCCTCGCTCTTGGCGCTTTATGAATGGTCGAAACTTTTATATTTTAAATCTCACGAAAAAAAGATTTTTTTAGTCATTTCGTTATGTTTCATTTACTTAATCGATAAATATCTTAGCTACAACGATGCTAGATCTGTCTTAATAGGTGCGTCTATTTTTTGGATTTGCATAGCACCTTTATTCTTGATATTTAAAACCCATTTAAAAAACTTCTTTTTGAGTTCATTCATTGGCTGGATATTAATCATGCCACTTATTATTTCTTTAAATTATTTAATTCAATTAAGCCCTTGGGTTGTACTTCTTGTATTAACAACTATTTGGCTCGCAGATTCTGGTGCTTATTTTTTTGGAAAGCAGTTTGGAAAGAGGAAGCTTGCACCCTCCATTAGCCCTGGTAAAACATGGGAGGGATTTATAGGAGCTTTATTTGTTGTCTCGTTATTTTCAATCACACTCACTTATTTTGGTTTTGTGACTTCCTACGCATCTATTTTATTTTTTAATTTAATTTTATTGTTAAGTGTTGAAGGCGATCTATTTGAGTCATATATTAAGAGAATGGCTAAAGTTAAAGATAGCGGTGATTTAATTCCTGGGCATGGTGGCGTTCTTGACCGAATTGATAGCCTTTGTTCTAGCCTGCCTCTTGCGACTTTAATACTTATTTCACCTTCTTTTTTCGGCCAGATCATTTAAGTGGAAAATATTGTTATCTTAGGCTCAACTGGAAGCATTGGTTGTAATGCGCTTCAAGTCATAAAGCTTCATCAAGACAAGTATAAAGTTTTTGCGCTTACAGCAAATAGAAATGTCGATCTATTAACAGAGCAATGTAGTGAATTTGAACCACAATTTGCCTTTGCTTTAAATCAAGAGTCAAATCAACAGCTAAAAAAAAATCTAATTGCATTGAATTTAAAAACAATTGTTTTAGATGATGATAAATCTTTAGATTGGCTTAGCTCTCATGAAGAAACTGACACTGTCATTTCGGCTATCGTGGGTGCGGCAGGACTTAAACCTACAATGGCTGCTGCAAATAGCGGCAAAAAGATTTTGCTAGCTAACAAAGAAACGCTCGTCATGGCTGGAGAGTTATTTGTTAAGGCTGTCAAACATTCCAACGCCACTTTAATACCAATTGACAGCGAACATAATGCGATCTTGCAAGTATTGCCACAAAGTAAAAAATTAAACTACAAATCAAATGGCATTAGAAAAATTTTATTGACTGCATCTGGCGGACCATTTAGAACTGCTACCAAAGAAGAGCTTAAGCATGTGACACCAAAAGAAGCGCTTCGACATCCCAATTGGATTATGGGTAAAAAGATTACAATCGATTCTGCAACCATGATGAATAAGGGCTTGGAAGTGATTGAAGCTTGCTGGTTATTCGATATTCCAGCTTCAGATATTGAGGTGGTTATTCATCCTCAGAGCATTATTCATTCCCTTGTGGAATATGTTGACGGAAGTACCCTGGCACAATTGGGGAACCCAGATATGAGAACGCCTATTGCTTATGCATTAAGTCACCCTGAAAGAATCGAATCCGGAGTTTTAGGGTTGGATCTTATTAAAACAAAAAGACTTGATTTTGAAGCGCCTGATTTGGATAAATTCCCCTGCATTGGATTAGCTTACAAAGCACTTCAAATAGGTAAGAATGCTCCTACTATTCTTAATGCTGCCAATGAAGTGGCTGTCGATGCTTTTTTAAATGAATCTATAACATTTAACCAGATTGCAGAGTTGATTGAATTTTGTATGGATACAATTGAATCTCAACCCTTGGATTCTATTGAAACAGTTTTAGAGGTTGATAGCAAGACCCGTCATCTTGCACTTTCTTGGATTGATCGCCATACCTTAACTACATGACAATTTTTCTTGTCTTTATTCTCACAATTAGTATTGTTGTAGGCATTCATGAATTCGGCCATTTTCAAATGGCTCGATGGTGCAATGTAAAGGTTTTAAAGTTCTCAATTGGATTTGGTAAGCCTCTTTTTACTTTTCGCCTTGGTAAGGATCAAACTGAATTTGTTGTGTCTTCCATTCCTTTGGGAGGCTTCGTAAAGCTTTTAGATGAAAATAATATCGAGACAAATGAAAGAATCAAAAAAATTGATCTAAAGAGAGCATTTAATCGACAGTCTTTAATTAAACGATTTCTGATTGTTGCTGCAGGACCCTTAATTAATATTATTTTGGGTGTTTTGATCTTTTGCTTCATCTATATGCATGGCTCCCTTCAAATTAAACCATCTATTAGTTACCTTTCTATCTCCAGTGAAGCTTACCAACAAGGTCTTAGAGTAGGGGATGAGATCGTATCGCTTGATGGTTATGAGATTAAATCTTTAGAAGACTTAGGCATTTCCCTAAAGGACCATAAAACAATATTTCAAGATGTGCTTTTTAAACGGGAAGGTAAGTTTAGCCACGTTAAAAATTTTTTATGGACTGATGACATTAAAGTTTTTCCGTATGGCCTTCCCATTTTAATTCAGTCAGTAGAGGTAGGAAGTATTGCTGAAAAAATAGGATTGAAGGTTCATGATCAAATGCTTATGGTCGATCAAATCCCCATCAAAGACATCCCAGATTTAATCGCTAGCATCCAAAATCACTGGCTAAAATCTTATGATTTAACGATAAAAAGAGAAAATATTATCCAATATATTCATATAGATAAAGAACTTTTTGAAGGTAAAATAGAGAAAAAAAGAATTGGTGTTTCATTGGGCTATGATGAGGCCATTATTAAAACTCATTTGGTTGAAGTAAAACGTACATTTGGGGAGTCTATTAAAAAGTCATTAATTCAAACTTACGTTTTTTTTAATCTAACCTTAAAGACTTTCAAGAATCTATTTCTACAAAAAGCTGATTTAAAGGATTTGGGTGGGCCTTTAGCCATTGCACATATGGCATCTTCTTCATTTTTAGAAGGTATTTTTCCATACATACAATTTATTGGATTGATTAGTTTAAATATTGGTATATTAAATCTCCTACCTATTCCATTATTAGATGGGGGTCATTTGGTTTACTACCTCATTGAATTTGTCAGGGGGAAGCCTTTGTCAAACAAAAAAATGATGATAAGTCAAAGGGTTGGAATGTTAATTTTGGGTTTACTTACTGCAATTGCGTTGTATAATGACGCCTGTCGATACCTATTAGGAAGCTAATGACTTTAAGATCTAAACTAGCTTTATTCATTTCACTTCTCCTACTCTCTATAGCAGCGTTTGCTATGGACCCTTTCGTTATCAAAGATATTAAAATTGAAGGTCTTCAAAGGACTGAACCTGGCACGGTATTTAATTACCTACCTGTTCAAGTGGGCGATACGATGACTGAAGATAAATCATCAGAGGCTATTAAATCCCTTTATCGCACAGGTTTTTTTAAAGACGTTCGCATAGAAGCTGATCAAGACATTCTTCTTATTACTGTTCAAGAGCGACCCTCTATCGCTGACATTCAGTTTTCAGGTAACAAAGCATTTCAATCTGATAAGTTAAAAGAAGGTATGAAAGGCATAGGTCTTGCCGAGGGGCAGATTTATGATAAATCTAAACTTGAGTTTGCTGAACAAGAAATTAAAAAACAATATTTAGCGCAAGGTAAATATACCGCTACTGTTAAAACATCCGCTTCTCCTCTAGAAAGAAACAGAGTAGCGATTCGTTTTGATATCGAAGAGGGTATTGTTTCTCGCATCAAAGAAATTAATGTAGTTGGAAATCAGCTTTATACCAAGTCAGACGTCACATCAGAATTTGAATTAAAAACAACCAACTGGTTATCTTGGTGGTACAAGGACGATCAGTACTCAAAACAAAAATTAACATCCGACTTAGAAAAGCTTAAATCTTTTTACATGAATCGTGGATATTTGGAATTTTCAATTGATTCAACTCAGGTCTCTATTACCCCTGACAAAGAAGATGTTTACATTACAATTAATATTTCAGAGGGTCTTAAGTATAAAGTATCTGATGTGAAGCTTGCAGGCGATCTTCAACAAGTCCCCGAAGGGGAGCTACAAAATTTAATTAAAATTAAAAAAGACGATATTTTTAATCGAGAAAAAGTTACCGAATCAACAAAGGGAATGAATGCTCGCTTAGGTAACGATGGTTTCGCATTTTCAAACGTCAATGCAATTCCAGAAATTAATAAAGAAGAACATACGGCTTCGTTTACATTTTTCGTAGATCCTGGAAGAAAAGTGTATGTCAGGCGCATTGACATTGAAGGTAATGAGCGCACTCGAGATGACGTTATTAGACGTGAATTTAGGCAAGTGGAATCTGGCTGGTATGCAGCTGACAAAATTGATCGATCAAAAGTTAGACTTAATAGAACACAATTTTTCTCAGACGTAAATATTGAAACGCCTGCCGTTCCTGGAAGTACAGATCAAGTAGATTTAAAAGTTAAAGTGACTGAAAGAAACACAGGTAGCGTTATGTTTGGCGCTGGTTTAAGTAGTAGCGAAGGTCTTGTAGGTAGTTTTAATGTCACTCAAGCTAACTTCCTTGGCACAGGGGACCGCGTATCTGCTCAGATTAATACAGGCTCAGTGAATAAAACTTATGCTTTAAGTGTAACGCAGCCATTTTACACCCCTGAAGGCATTAGCCGGTCTTACGACGTTTATAGACGCGATGTGAATACATCTTCATTAAATATTGTTACTTATAACACCTCATCCTATGGTGCAGGTATTCGATTTGGCGTACCTTTAAGTGAAAAAAATGCAATTTCATATGGCCTAACTTTGGATAATACTGAAGTGAGTAATTTGGTGGTAGATACTTCACCAACTCGCTATATAACATATTGCTCTAAAGTAACCGGCACAGCTAACTCAACAGGATGTTCGATGAATTCGTTAACAGCTTCACTTGGCTGGTCCAACGATAGTCGCGACGATATCTTGTTCCCGAAAAAAGGTGAATTGAGACGTATTAGTGGTGAAATTGCAACCCCCGGCCTTGATATGCAGATATACAAACTGACCCTACAAGAAACTTGGTATAAAGATGTGACTAAAGATCTTACAGTCATGCTCAATGGTCAGTTTGGCTATGCCAATAGTTATGGTGGCAAAGAGTTCCCTTTCTTTAAAAACTTTTATGTGGGTGGCGTAAATACGGTTCGTGGATACGCTCAAGGCTCTATAGGTCCGGTATGTTTGGCATCAGACTCTTCATGTGGCTCAGCCTCATCGACGACTAATATGTTTATGGGCGGCAATAAACAAATTGTGATGAATGCTGAATTATTTATGCCCGTCCCTTTTATTAAAAATAATAACCAATTTCGCTTGAGTGCCTTTATAGATGCTGGTAACGTATACAGTCTGGATCAATCGATAAGTTTAGGTGATCTTAGATATTCTGCCGGTATGGGTGTTTTATGGGTATCGCCGTTTGGACCACTTAAACTTGTATACGCTAAACCATTTAATAATCAAAGCACCGATAAAACTGAAAGCATTCAGTTTCAAATGGGGCAGCAGTTTTAAATTGTTAACTTAAAAAATCTTAGGAGAAAGTAATTGAAATATAAATTATTAGCTGTTGCATCTTTGTTTCTTGCGAGTTTAACTGCCTATGCCGACCTTAAAGTAGGCTTTGTTCAGGTAGATAAAATCTTACAAGAAGCCCCGCAAACGATCGAGAGCAATAAAAAATTAGAAAAAGAATTCAGCGCACGTACTGACAAATTAAAGGCAGATGTTAAATCTTTAAAAGAAAGAGAATCTTCTTTTTCTAAAGATGCTTTAACTATGAAAGAATCAGAAC
Organism: uncultured Methylophilaceae bacterium; assembly: GCA_903914945.1. Classification (GTDB taxonomy): domain Bacteria; phylum Pseudomonadota; class Gammaproteobacteria; order Burkholderiales; family Methylophilaceae; genus Methylopumilus. The sequence goes on along the minus strand of CAIWQV010000039.1, from coordinate 5,032 downwards.
GTGACTCTAAAGAGAAGTCACTTTCTCAGCTCCGCGTTGACGTTCAACGAAAAGAACGTGAATTAAGAGAAGATATTAACATCAGAAGAAATGAAGAGCTTGGCGGCCTTCAAGAGCAAATTAATAAGGCTGTGACCTCAGTTGCTAAGGCAGAAAGCTTCGATCTTGTTTTATATAATGGTGTTGCGTATGCGAGCGAAAAAATTGACATCACAGATAAGATTCTTAAGTCATTAGGCAAAAAATAATCGTTGGCCATAAATTGTTCTTATGGGCCAATCAATCACATCTGGTGATCTAGTAAAGCAATTAGGTGGTGAGTTAATAGGTGATTCTAATATTCTTATTAACTCAGTTGCCTCACTAGAATCAGCCAATCAAAATTCAGTATCCTTTTTTAACAACCCTAAATATCTAGGCTTATTAAAAAATACAAAAGCAGCACTTGTTATCCTTGATAGAGATAGTCTGACCAGTCATGCAGGCGCCTCAATAGTGACAGACAATCCATACCTTTATTTTGCAAAAGTATCTCGCTTATTTAATCCTAGAAAAGCTTTAAAAAAAGAAATTCATAAATCAGCAATTATTCATCCGAATGCTAGTTTGGGTAAAGATATTTATATTGGCCCACATGTGGTCATTGAAGAAAATGCTTCGCTGGATGATGGTGTCGAGATTCATGCAGGTTCGATTATTGAAGCCAATAGTTCGATTGGTGCTTCATCTGTGATTCACTCTAATGTTGTATTAAAAGAAAATACGGTAATTGGAAAGAATTGTATTCTTTACTCTGGATGCATCATTGGATCAGAAGGTTTTGGTTATGCAAAAGACGATACCAAGTGGCTCGCCATTCCGCAAATGGGAAGAGTTGTTTTAGGTGATCACGTTGATATTGGCTCCAATTCAACCATAGATCGCGGAGCTTTAGATGATACTATTATCTCTCATGGCGTTAAAATTGATAATTTAGTACAAATTGGACATAACTGCATTATTGGTGAAAATACCATTATCGCCGGATGTGTAGGCATTGCGGGGAGTGCTAAAATTGGGAAGAATTGTGCCATCGGGGGTGCTGCGATGATCTTGGGGCATTTGTCAATTGTAGATGATGTCACTATTTCACCCGGTTCCATGATTACAAGTTCCATCAAAACTTCCGGAACTTACACTGCGCTTATGCCTTTCCAAGATCATGATGCGTGGCTTAAAACTGCAGCAAAAATTAGAAGATTAAAATAACAGGAATAATTAAGATGGCTGAAGATACTTCAATGGATATACATGAAATTTTAAATCATTTGCCTCATAGGTATCCTTTTGTGCTTATTGATAAAGTGATTTCAATGGAGCTTGGAAAAGAAATCTTTGCAATTAAGAATGTCTCAATCAATGAGCCTTTTTTCCCAGGCCACTTTCCTTATTATCCTGTAATGCCAGGCGTCTTAATTGTAGAGGCCATGGCTCAGGCTGCAGCAATTTTATCTTTCAAGACTATGAATACGAAACCTTCAGATGACTCAGTTTATTATTTCGCAGGGATTGATAGTGCGCGCTTTAAAAAGCCAGTTTCTCCTGGCGATCAACTTATCATTCATGTAAAAATAGATCGCGTTTTAAAAGGGATATGGAAGTACATTGCTGTAGCTAGGGTCAATGATGAGATTGTGGCTGAAGCTAGCATGATGTGCATTTTAAAGCCTATTGAAAAAAAATAAATTTATAGGGTTGTAATAATATCTTGATTCATCCCACCGCAATTATTAATCCCAAAGCTAGTTTAGATTCCAGCGTTAAAGTTGGACCTTATTCTATTATCGATGCTGACGTTAAAATTGGTGCTGGCTCAATCATTGGTAATCATGTGACCATCACTGGTGATACGACGATAGGAAAAAATAATCATATCTATCATTACAGTTCCATTGGTGAAGCCCCACAGGATAAAAAGTACAATCAAGAAAAGACGCTCTTAGAGATTGGTGATAATAATACGATTAGAGAATTCTGTACTTTTAATCGAGGTACCGCTCAAGACCAAGGCCTAACAAAAATAGGTAATGATAATTGGATTATGGCGTACGTACACATTGCTCATGATTGCGAAATTAAAAATCACACTATCCTTGCTAATAACACATCGCTTGCAGGTCATGTATCCATCGATGATTATGCGATTCTAGGAGGATTCACTCTCGTACATCAATTTTGTAAGATTGGCAGCCATATCATTACCGCAGTCAACACAGTGGTCTTTAAAGACATCCCACCTTACGTTATTGCAGCTGGCTATGATGCAAAGCCCAATGGTATTAATGCAGAAGGCTTAAAAAGGAGAGGGTTTGATCCTAAAGTCATCTCAAAAATTAAGGAAGCTTATAAGATTTTATATCGACAAGGGCATTCGCTTGATGAAGCCCTAGACAAAATTAAATTGTTAAGTAAGGATACCGAGGCGCTTAATCTTTATATAGATTTTATTGCAAAGTCTACCCGCGGTATTATCCGTTAATCATGAAGACGATTGCTATAGTTGCCGGAGAGTCTTCCGGAGACTTGCTAGGAAGTCACTTAATCAGATCTTTGAAATCAGCACGTTCTGATCTTACATTTATAGGTGTAGCAGGGCCGAAAATGGCGAAAGAAGGCGCCTCATCCTATTTTTCAATGGAAGAGCTTTCTGTAAGAGGATATTTTGAAGCCTTTAGAAAGTTATTTCATCTTCTAACTTTAAGAAAAAATCTTTTAAATCAAATTCTGGATGCAAAACCTGATTTATTTATTGGGATTGATGCGCCTGATTTTAACTTTTGGATTGAAAGACAGCTAAAGAAAAAAGGTATACCGGTAATTCATTATGTCAGTCCTTCGATATGGGCATGGAGAATGAGTAGACTAAAAAAAATCAAAAAATCCACAGATCATATGTTGACGATATTTCCTTTTGAAAAAAATATTTATACAAAAGCACATATTGAAGCAACTTTTGTAGGTCATCCACTTGCTGAGATGATTCCACTTCATCCAAATAAAAAGAAAGCACAAGAGAAGCTTAAAATTATTAAAAGTACTAAAGTTATAGCGCTTCTTCCTGGAAGTAGACAAGGGGAGGTGAAATGGCATGCTCAGCTTCTTATTGATTCAGCAATTGAGCTATCAAAAAAAATACGCGATGTGAAGTTTTTGGTGCCACTACCCACAAGAGAAACTTACATGATCTTTTCGAAAGCTTTATTTAAAAATACGCATGCAGAATTGGATATTCAACTACTTATTGGTCATGCATCAGATGCAATCAATGCATCCGATCTGGTCATTGTAGCTTCTGGAACTGCAACACTTGAAACCGCACTTTATAAAAAACCAATGATAGTCATTTATAAGATGTCGTCTATAAGCTGGGAAATTCTAAAACGAATGAAATATTTGCCCTATGTCAGTCTTCCTAATATTCTTCTTAATAAATTTTTTGTACCGGAACTTTTACAAAAAGATGCAACGCCTGAAAATATTACAAATAAAGCTTTGGAAATTTTAAAAGATGCATCTTACAGAAGAAATCTTTTAATTCAATTCACAAGAATACATCATCAATTAAAACAAAATACATCTTACCGTCTTAATAAAATTATTCTTAAATTTTTAAAATAAATGCCGACACATTTAATTTGTGGGGTCGATGAAGCTGGAAGGGGGCCTTTGGCAGGACCTGTATATGCAGCTGCAGTTATTTTAGGACCTGATTTTGATACAGCAGGCCTGCGTGATTCTAAAAAACTATCTGAATCTAAACGATATACACTAGCATTGCATATTAAGCAAAATGCTATTGCATGGTCTGTGGGTATATGTACTGCATCAGAAATTGATGAGTTAAATATTCATCAGGCGACATTATTAGCTATGAAAAGGGCCATCGAGGCACTCAATAGCTTAGATTCAGTTAAAGTCATGGTAGATGGTTTATTTTGCCCTAAGGTAGACTATCCATGCGAAGCAATTGTCAAAGGTGACGATAAGGTGGCAGAAATTTCTGCGGCCTCAATCATTGCGAAAACAGAACGCGACCTTAAAATGATCGAAATTGATAAGCTTTATCCTAATTATCAATTTAAAAAACATAAAGGCTATCCTACAAAGCTTCATGTTGAAATGATTAAGAGTGAAGGGATTTGTGAATATCATCGAAAAACTTTTTCACCGATAAAAGAAATCTTAAGCTTGCAATAGAAATACGCAGGGTTTATTTTTTAAATCTAGTGCAATTTCTTTTTTCCAATCCTTTATGGTTTTTGTCATGATAAGTTCATTTTCTGAAGTCATATCCAATGCAATGCAAAGCTTTGTTTTGTCTTGAAGTTTATCTGTCAAATCGTTAAAAATATGTTGATTCCTGTAGGGCGTTTCGATAAATATTTGAGTCTCATGATATTTGCTCGATTCATTTTCAATCAAAATTATTTTTTTTATTCGGTCTTCCTTCTCTGAAGGAAGGTAGCCATGAAATTTAAATTGCTGTCCATTAAGGCCAGATGCCATGAGTGCTAAAATAATTGAAGAGGGGCCAGTCATGGGAATGACTTTAATATCCATTTGATGAGCTAAGGCAACCATCTTTGAGCCCGGATCTGCTACTCCAGGACATCCTGATTCTGAAAGTAATCCAACATCAAAACCTTCCAAAAGTGGAGTTAAATAATGCGTGATGTCCTCTGGAGGTGTCGTTTGAGTGAGCACTTCAAAATGTAATTGATTGATAGGTTTATGAAGATTAAGTGCACCTAAATAAAAGCGAGCTGTTTTTTCATTCTCTACAATAAAATAATCTAAATGTTCGACAATCTTTCTGTGCTTTTCTAGGAGAACAGATTCCCTATTATTTTGATCAATCGGCACAGGAATAAGATACAAATGCCCATATGTTTTGCTTGTCATTAAAATACCATGCCTTCATTTTGAAGCATGTCTGATAATTTAATGAGAGGAAGTCCTATGAGCGCTGTGGGATCTTCACCTTTAATATATT
>CAIWQV010000038.1 GCA_903914945.1 uncultured Methylophilaceae bacterium | reverse complement strand
TGGTAATGCCAGGTGATAACGTATCAATTACAGTGACACTCATTGCACCAATCGCGATGGAAGAAGGTTTACGTTTTGCGATTCGTGAAGGTGGCCGCACAGTAGGTGCTGGTGTTGTTGCTAAGGTTATTGAATAGTTTTAAGAAATATATTTTATATTTAGGCCAGTAGCTCAATTGGTAGAGTATCGGTCTCCAAAACCGAGGGTTGGGGGTTCGAGACCCTCCTGGCCTGCCATTAAAAGAAAGAAGTATTAATGACTGATAAGTTAAAAATTGTTTTTTCATTCTTACTTTTTGTAGCAGGAATTGTTGGGTTTTATCTATTAAGCGATCAAGTCTTAGTATTAAGAATATTAGTTATTCTTATTGGACTTGCCTTAGCAGGAGCAGTGTTCTGGAAAACAGCTCTTGGCCAGAAAACGTTTGGATTTATTAATGAATCTATCGTTGAAGCTAAAAGAGTCGTTTGGCCAACAAGAAAAGAAACCATACAAATGACAATTACTGTATTTATTCTTGTCGCGGTAATGGCAGTTTTCTTAGGATTAGTAGATATAACTTTTTCATACATGATTAATTGGTTATTGGGACGGGGTTAGTAATGACAATGCGCTGGTATGCTGTCCAAGCTTTTTCTGGATATGAAAAGTTAGTTCAAAAAGGACTTGCTGAAAGAATTGAGCGATCAAATCTTCAGGGTCTTTTTGGCGATATTTTAGTTCCTGTAGAAGAGGTCATCGAAATGAAAGCTGGCCAAAAAACATTAAGTGAAAGAAAGCTTTATCCCGGTTACGTTCTAGTCCAAATGGAAATGAATGACGAGAGCTGGCATTTAGTAAAAAGCACACCTAAGGTAACAGCGTTTATTGGTGGAAGTGCATTAAAACCAACACCGATTAAAGATAAAGAAGTAGAAATTATTTTACAGCGAATGGATGAAAGTAAAACTAATCCAACGCAAAAACTTACCTTTGAAAAAGGTGAATCAATTCGAGTTATTGATGGACCATTTAAAGAGTTCTCAGGAACGATTGAAGATATCAATTACGAAAAAAGCAAACTTAAAGTATCAGTGGTTATTTTTGGTAGAGCAACGCCAGTTGAACTTGAGTTTGGCCAAGTAGAAAAAGAAGTTTAGTAGTAAGTAGTAAAAATTAACTAGGGAGCTTTTATAAAAAGCGTTTGCACCTAATTTAGGAGAATGAAATGGCAAAGAAAATCGTTGGCTATATAAAGCTACAAATCCCAGCCGGCAAAGCGAACCCAAGTCCACCAGTGGGACCTGCGCTAGGCCAAAGAGGCTTAAATATTATGGAGTTTTGTAAAGCATTTAATGCTGCTACACAAACTGTTGAACCTGGACTACCTATTCCTGTAGTGATTACCGCTTTCGCAGACAAGAGTTTTACTTTTGTTATGAAAACGCCACCAGCATCAATTCTAATTAAAAAAGCTGCGAAATTAGAAAAGGGTTCACCAAGACCGCACACAGATAAAGTTGGAAAAATTACTAGAGCTCAAGCTGAAGAAATTGCCAAAACAAAAATGGCAGATCTTACAGCTGCTGATATGGATGCAGCAGTGCGCACGATTGCAGGCAGCGCAAGAAGCATGGGTATAGAAGTGGAGGGTTTATAAGATGCCATTAAATAAAAGAATTACAACACTAAGATCTAAAGTTGACCGTGATAAATCTTATCCCGCTCAAGAAGGTCTTCAGCTTGTTAAAGAGACAGCAACGGCAAAATTTGATGAATCAGTAGATGCAGTAATTAACTTAGGTATTGATGCTAAGAAATCTGATCAGCTTATTCGAGGTGCATTAGTACTTCCAAATGGCACAGGCAAAACTGTGCGTGTTGCAGTATTTGCTCAAGGTGCTGCAGCTGAAGCTGCAAAGGCAGCAGGTGCAGACATTGTAGGTTTTGATGATCTCGCTGAAAAAATTAAAGGCGGCATGATGGATTTTGACGTTGTAATTGCAACGCCAGATGCCATGAAAGTTGTTGGCGTATTGGGACAAGTTTTAGGTCCAAGAGGCTTAATGCCGAATCCAAAAGTAGGAACGGTAACGCCTGATACAGCTGCAGCAGTTAAAAATGCAAAAGGTGGACAAGTTCAATATAGAACTGATAAAGGCGGCATTGTGCATTGCACTATTGGCCGAGCATCTTTCTCTGTTGATCAATTAAAGGGTAATTTAGCAGCATTGGTTGATGCCATTAATAAAGCCAAACCACCTACAACAAAAGGTATTTTTGTAAAAAAATTATCAGTTTCTAGCACGATGGGTGCTGGAGTGAGAATAGATTCAACAAGTTTAGTATAAGGAATTAAAAAAAAGCGAAAGCTTTTTAAAAAGAACTTTGGGTCCGCCGATATGAAAATATTAGTGGAGCTTTCAAAGACCGTAGGTGCTAACAAGTCTAATTCTAGTGATCTTTTGCTAGAGCCTACGCAGATGGCGGTACCCCTAAGGGATAGCATCCTGATAAAGGTCGCCGTAATGTTGGTATTAAGTTTACTTAATACTTAATTTAACGGAAGGAGAAGACCTTGAGTCTTAATCTTGAACGAAAAAAGGCAGTGGTTGCTGAGGTTAATAAGCAAATCGCAGGCGCTCAAGCAGTTGTTTTAGCTGAAAACCGAGGTGTCGGTGTAAGTGAAATGACAGCTCTAAGAGTTCAAGCCAGAAAATCAGGAGTTTATCTTCGTGTCTTAAAGAACACTTTAGTTCGAAGAGCCGTAGATGGAACCTCATTCTCTGACTTAGCCAATGAAATGGTAGGTCCAATAGTATATGGCATCTCAACTGATCCAGTTGCGGTAGCTAAAGTACTAAGCGAATTTGCCAAATCAAACGATAAGTTTGTTATTAAATCGGGAGCAATGCCGAATAAGGTAATGAGCGCTTCAAATATTGAAGCATTAGCGTCATTACCAAGTCGTGAAGAATTACTCGCAAAATTATTGGGAACAATGCAAGCACCAATTGCAAAATTTGTTCGTACGCTTAATGAGGTACCTACAAAATTTGTTCGTGGTTTAGCTGCGGTTCGCGATCAAAAACCTGCGTAATTTTTAACGATTATTTTAAATTTTTTATTAGGAGTATGAAATGGCTATCTCTAAAGCTGAAATTTTAGATGCAGTAAGTGCAATGTCAGTTCTTGATTTATCAGAACTTATTAAAGATATGGAAGTGAAATTTGGTGTTTCAGCTGCTGCTGCTGTAGCCGCTGCTGCACCTGCTGCTGCTGGCGCTGCTGCTGGCGCTGGCGCTGCAGAACAAACTGAGTTTACTGTTATGTTAACTGCTTCAGGTGAACAAAAAGTAAACGTTATTAAAGCTGTTCGTGAAATCACAGGTCTTGGTTTAAAAGAAGCTAAAGACTTAGTGGATGGCGCACCTAAACCAATTAAAGAAGGTGTTGCAAAAGCTGTAGCTGAAGAAGCACTAGCTAAATTAAAAGAAGCTGGCGCTACAGCAGAAATTAAGTAATGCTAATTAGCATGGCTGACAGCTTGCTGTCAGCCATTGCTATTTTTGTTTTAGATAATTTTTAGGTTAAAACTTATAAAAATTTATAAAACAATATTCTTCAAATATGAAAAGTTTATTGTTTTATGAAAATTACACCAGGAGACGCAATGAGCTATTCCTTTACTGAAAAAAAACGTATTAGAAAAAGTTTTGCTAAAAGAGAACGTGTCCAAGAGATTCCATACTTGCTCACGATGCAGCTTGAATCTTACGCAGCTTTTTTACAAAAAAATACGTTTAGTGATCAAAGACTCAACGAAGGTTTGCAGTCAACATTCAATTCAGTATTTCCTATCGTAAGTCATTCCGGTAATGCGCGACTCGACTTCGTTACTTACAATTTAGGCGAAGAGGCTTTTGATGTTAAGGAGTGCCAACAACGCGGCCTGACATATGGTGTTCCATTGAGAGTTAAAGTTCGTTTAACTTTAATGGATAAGGAAGCATCTAAGCCAACAGTTAAAGAAATTAAAGAGCAAGAAGTGTACATGGGCGAAATTCCGCTTATGACAGATAATGGCTCATTTGTAATTAATGGTACTGAGCGCGTAATTGTGTCTCAGCTTCATAGAAGCCCTGGTGTATTTTTCGAGCATGATCGAGGCAAAACGCACAGTTCTGGCAAATTGTTATTTTCTGCAAGAATCATTCCTTATCGTGGTTCATGGTTAGATTTCGAATTTGATCCTAAGGATTATTTATATTTCCGTGTGGACCGTCGCAGAAAAATGCCCGTGACAATTTTATTAAAAGCGCTAGGTTATTCACCAGAGCAAATTTTAGAAACTTACTACGATTTTGACTCATTCCATGTGAGTGCAAAATCAATTGACTTTGAATTAGTCCCTGATCGACTTAGAGGTGAAATTGCTAAGTTTGATATTGCTGATAAAAGAGGAAATGTAATTGTTCAAAAAGACAAGCGCATTACTGTGAAGCATATTCGCGATATGGAAAAAGCAGGCGTAAATAAAATTACTGTAGATCAAAATTTTATTTTAGGCCGTAAACTTTCAAAAGCTATTGTAGATAAAAATACAGGTGAAGTAATTGCTAATGCAAATGATGAAATTACAGAATCAGTATTAGATAAATTTATTGAAGTGAGCGTAGGTCATATTCATACACTTTATTCAAATGATTTAGATCATGGCGATTATATTTCTCAAACATTAACTTCAGATGAAGTGCCTGATCAATATAGCGCTAAAGTTGCTATTTATCGAATGATGAGACCTGGTGAGCCACCTACTGAAGATTCAGTCGAGGCTTTATTTAAAGGATTATTCTTCAACGAAGATCGTTATGACCTATCTAATGTAGGTCGTATGAAATTTAATCGAAGAGCACACCCAAAAGTTTATGAGCAACATGCAAATTGGCTACAAAGATTTTACAAGCGTGTTGGGCCTCAAGGTGAAACTGGCGCAAATATCTTATCGAACGATGATATCTTGGCTGTTATTGGCGTGCTTATTGAATTACGAAATGGTCGCGGTGAGATAGATGATATTGACCATCTTGGTAATCGAAGAATTCGTTCTGTAGGCGAGCTTGTAGAAAATCAATTTAGAACCGGTCTTGTTCGTGTTGAGCGCGCTGTTAAAGAAAGGTTAAGCCAAGCTGAGGCAGATAATTTAATGCCGCATGACTTAATTAATTCGAAACCTATCTCAAGTGCGATTAGAGAATTTTTTGGTTCATCACAATTATCTCAATTTATGGACCAAACTAACCCCTTATCTGAGATTACTCACAAACGAAGAGTGTCGGCATTAGGCCCTGGTGGTTTAACAAGAGAACGCGCTGGCTTCGAAGTGCGTGACGTTCACTCGACGCATTATGGCCGAGTATGTCCAATTGAAACGCCAGAAGGTCCAAATATTGGATTGATAAACTCGCTCGCTCTTTATGCAAGAACTAACCAATACGGTTTCTTAGAAACGCCTTATAGACGTGTTGAAAATGGAAAAGTGACTGCAAAAATAGATTATCTTTCTGCGATTGAAGAAAGTGAATTTGTGATTGCACAGGCGAATACTGAACTTGATAACAAAGGTCACTTTCAAGATGATTTGATTTCATGTCGTCATCGTAATGAATTTACGATGTCTTCTGTAGATCCTATTCAATATATGGATGTTGCACCCGGTCAGATTGTGTCAGTTGCAGCTGCATTAATTCCATTCCTAGAACACGATGACGCAAACCGAGCGCTTATGGGTGCAAACATGCAACGTCAAGCAGTGCCGTGCTTAAGAGCAGAAAAAGCAGTAGTAGGAACAGGTATTGAAAGAACAGTAGCAACCGATTCTGGTACAACAGTTCAAGCTAAACGTGGTGGCATTGTAGATTATGTAGATTCAAGACGCGTTGTGATTCGTGTGAACGACGACGAAGCAGCCGACGGAGAAGTTGGTGTTGATATTTATAATTTAACTAAATATACAAGATCAAATCAAAATACGAATATCAATCAAAGGCCGCTTGTAAGAATTGGCAACAAGATTGCAAGAGGCGATGTGATTGCTGATGGCGCATCAACAGATGTTGGTGAATTAGCGCTCGGTCAGAATATGCTTGTGGGTTTTATGCCCTGGAATGGATACAACTTCGAAGATTCAATTTTAATTTCAGAGCGTGTAGTTGCTGAAGATCGATACACATCAATTCATATTGAAGAATTATCAGTGGTATCTAGAGATACAAAATTAGGACCAGAAGAAATTACGCGCGACATTTCAAATCTTTCAGAAAGAATGCTTGGAAGACTTGATGAGTCAGGCATTATTTACATTGGTGCTGAAGTTGAATCTGGTGATGTTCTTGTTGGTAAAGTCACGCCTAAAGGTGAAACACAACTGACACCAGAAGAAAAACTGTTAAGAGCAATCTTTGGTGAAAAAGCTTCTGATGTTAAAGATACAAGTTTGAGAGTGCCCTCAGGCATGTCTGGAACAATTATTGATGTTCAAGTATTTACTAGAGAAGGTATTGATAGAGACTCAAGAGCGCAACAAATTATTGATGATCAATTAAAACACTTCAAGCAAGATCTTGCAGATCAATTAAGAATTGTTGAAGAAGATACTTTTGGAAGAATTGAAAGATTACTTACAAACAAAGTAGCCACTGGCGGACCAAAAGGATTGAAGAAAGGCGAAAAAATCACTAAAGATTTTCTAGCTTCAATTAACAGATACGATTGGTTCGGCATCCGTTTAGGTAATGACGATGCTTCAAAACAATTAGAAAGTCTAAAAGACAATTTAGCGGTTGCCAAAGAACAATTCGACAAACGCTTTGAAGAGAAAAAACGCAAATTAACTCAAGGCGACGAACTACCTCCAGGCGTTCAAAAAATGGTTAAGGTTTACTTAGCTGTGAAACGCAGAATTCAGCCTGGCGACAAAATGGCTGGACGTCATGGTAATAAAGGCGTTGTTTCAAAAATAGCCCCTGTAGAAGACATGCCACATATGGCTGATGGCACTCCTTTGGATATTGTATTAAATCCATTAGGCGTTCCTTCTCGAATGAATATTGGCCAAATTCTAGAAACTCATCTTGGATGGGCAGCTAAAGGATTAGGTCTTCGTATTGGTGAAATGTTAAAAGAAGAAGTAAAAATTACTGAAGTCCGTAAGTTTTTAGATCAAATTTACAATGATGCTTCTGGTAAAAAAGAAGACATTAAGTCATTGAATGACGATGAAGTAGTTGAGCTCGCTGAGCACCTAAAAAATGGTGTTCCATTTGCAACATCAGTATTTGATGGCGCATCTGAATCTGATATTCAATATATGTTAGATCTTGCTTATCCGGACAATGACCCAAAAACAAAACTGTTGCAATTTTCAGCCAATAAAACACAAGTTAAATTGTTTGATGGTCGAACAGGGGAAGCTTTTGAAAGGCCTGTTACGGTAGGTTATATGCATGTACTTAAATTACATCATTTGGTTGATGACAAAATGCATGCTCGTTCAACTGGACCTTACTCTCTTGTGACGCAACAACCACTTGGCGGTAAAGCACAATTTGGCGGACAACGTTTTGGTGAGATGGAAGTTTGGGCGCTAGAAGCATATGGCGCGGCTTATACCTTACAAGAAATGTTAACTGTTAAGTCAGACGACGTTGCTGGAAGAACTAAAGTGTACGAAAACATAGTGAAGGGTGAGCATAAGATTGATGCAGGCATGCCCGAATCATTTAACGTGTTAGTAAAAGAAATTCGTTCACTAGCTATTGATATTGACCTCGATAGAAACTAAGGAGATCACAAATGAAAGCTTTATTAGACCTATTTAAACAGGTTACACAAGAAGAAGAGTTTGATGCAATTAAGATTGCATTAGCATCTCCAGAAAAAATTCGTTCATGGTCATACGGTGAAGTTAAAAAACCAGAAACGATTAATTACAGAACATTCAAACCTGAGAGAGATGGTTTGTTTTGTGCAAAAATTTTCGGACCTATTAAAGACTATGAATGTCTTTGCGGTAAATATAAAAGACTTAAGCATCGCGGCGTAATTTGTGAAAAATGTGGCGTTGAAGTTACTTTATCTAAAGTGCGTCGTGAACGTATGGGCCACATTGATTTAGCAAGCCCAGTTGCACATATTTGGTTTTTAAAGAGCCTACCAAGTCGCTTGGGTATGGTTTTAGATATTGCACTAAGAGATATTGAACGCGTTCTTTATTTTGAAGCATTTATCGTTGTTGATCCTGGCATGACACCTTTAACAAGAGGACAACTTCTTACTGAAGATGACTATCTTGCAAAAATAGAAGAGTTCGGTGATGAATTTACTGCGGTGATGGGTGCAGAAGCAATTAAAGAATTGCTTAAGTCGCTCGACATTAATAGTGAAATTGAAAAGTTAAGAACCGAATTAGCTGAAACGGGTTCAGAAGCAAAAATTAAAAAAATTGCTAAGCGTTTAAAAGTGCTCGAAGCATTCCAAAAATCAGGTATCAAACCTGAATGGATGATTCTAGAAATTCTTCCTGTTTTACCTCCTGAATTAAGACCTTTGGTTCCTCTCGACGGTGGAAGATTTGCAACGTCAGATCTTAATGATTTATATCGTCGCGTAATTAATAGAAATAATCGCTTAAGAAGATTGTTAGATCTTAAAGCGCCAGAAATTATTGTTAGAAATGAAAAGCGTATGTTGCAAGAGGCTGTTGATTCACTTCTTGATAACGGCAGACGTGGCAAGGTAATGACGGGCGCTAACAAGCGACCATTAAAATCTCTTGCTGACATGATTAAAGGTAAAGGCGGTCGTTTTAGACAAAACCTTTTAGGTAAACGTGTTGATTATTCTGGACGTTCAGTCATTGTGGTTGGGCCTCAATTAAAACTTCATCAATGTGGTTTGCCAAAGAAAATGGCGCTTGAATTATTCAAGCCATTTATTTTCCATAAATTAGAAGTGCTTGGTCTTTCTACAACCATTAAAGCTGCGAAGAAAAAAGTAGAAGAAGAGGGACCAGAAGTTTGGGACATTTTAGAAGATGTTATTAGAGAACATCCTGTTTTATTAAATAGAGCTCCAACATTACATCGTTTAGGTATTCAAGCATTTGAACCTATTCTAATTGAAGGTAAAGCAATTCAATTACACCCATTGGTTTGTGCGGCTTTTAATGCTGACTTTGACGGCGACCAAATGGCAGTTCATGTACCTTTATCTTTAGAAGCTCAAATGGAAGCAAGAACATTAATGCTTGCATCGAACAATGTTTTATCACCAGCAAACGGCGAGCCAATTATTGTTCCATCACAAGATATTGTGCTTGGTCTTTATTATATGACTCGCGACAAAATTGCTGCGCGTGGTGAAGGAATGAAATTTAGTGATGTAGCAGAAGTGCATCGTGCTTTTGATAGCGGTTTAGTTGATCTTCATGCGCGCGTTACAGTTCGTATTAAAGAAACTGAATTAGGTTTAGATGGCACAACAAGCGACAAAATAAATCGATATGAAACTACAGTTGGTAGAGCCATACTTTCTGAAATTCTTCCAGCGGGACTTTCTTTTGATTTAATTAATAAAGCATTAAAGAAAAAAGAAATTTCTAGATTAATTAATGCAGGATTTAGACGAGTAGGAATTAGAGAAACAGTTATTCTCGCTGACAAATTAATGTACATGGGCTATACCTATGCGACAAAAGCTGGCATTTCAATCAGTATTCATGACATGCTTGTTCCACCAGAAAAAGAACAACTTATTGAAGCTGCTGAAGCTGAAGTAAAAGAAATTGAAAATCAATATATTTCAGGCTTGGTAACTCAAGGCGAAAGATATAACAAGGTTGTTGATATCTGGGGTCGCGCAGGTGACAAAGTTGCTGATGCAATGATGAAACGCCTTAAAGAAGAACCTGTTAAAAATGATGCTGGTGAACATGTAAAAGGTAAAGATGGCAAAGATCTTTATCAAGAATCATTTAATGCAATTTATATGATGGCTGATTCTGGTGCTCGAGGATCTGCAGCTCAAGTAAGACAGCTTGCAGGTATGCGAGGCTTAATGGCAAGACCTGATGGCTCAATTATTGAGACACCAATTACTGCGAATTTCCGAGATGGCTTAAATGTTCTTCAATATTTTATTTCAACGCACGGCGCGCGAAAAGGCCTTGCAGATACAGCATTGAAAACAGCTAACTCAGGTTATTTAACTAGACGTTTGGTTGATGTAACTCAAGATCTTGTTGTCACACAACACGATTGCGGTACAGAAGATGGCCTAGTAACCAAAGCACTTATTAAAGGTGGTGAAGTTGTTGAGCCACTAAGTGATCGTATTTTAGGTCGTGTAAATGCTCTCGATATTTACCATCCAGAAACTCAACAAGTAATTTATCCGAAAGGCACATTGCTTGAAGAGGATCATGTTGAGAAAATTGATGCGCTTGGTATTGATGAAGTCAAAGTAAGAACTGCACTCACATGTGAAACACGACATGGTATTTGCTCTCAATGTTACGGTCGTGATTTAGGCCGCGGTAAATTAATTAGTCTGGGTGAGGCTATCGGTGTGATTGCAGCTCAATCTATTGGTGAACCTGGCACTCAATTAACAATGAGAACATTCCATATTGGTGGCGCAGTTTCTAGAGCAGCATCAGTAAGTCAAGTTGAAAGTAAATCGAACGGCGTTATTCAATTTACTTCTACCATGCGTTACGTTACTAATGCTCGAAATGAGCAAGTTGTAATTTCACGTAATGGTGAATTAATTATTCAAGATGAAAGTGGTCGTGAAAGAGAGCGTCATAAAGTTCCTTATGGTGCAAATCTAGTTGTTCAAGATGGCAAACCTATTAAAGCTGGCGGTGTTCTTGCAACATGGGACCCACATACACGTCCAATTATTTCTGAGTACGCTGGACAAGTTAAATTTGAAAACGTTGAAGAAGGTATTACAGTTGCAAAACAAATTGATGATGTCACTGGTTTATCATCATTAGTTGTAATTGATCCTAAGCAACGCGCCGGCCAGTCAAAAGGCTTAAGACCTCAAATTAAAATTTTAGATACTTCTGGCAACGAAGTTAAATTAGCGGGTAGCGATATATCTGTTAACGTAACTTTCCAACTCGGTTACATCATTACAGTAAAAGATTCTCAAGAAGTAAAAGTGGGTGACGTGATTGCTCGTATTCCACAAGAATCTTCTAAAACACGTGATATCACCGGCGGTCTTCCAAGAGTTGCTGAGTTATTCGAAGCAAGATCTCCAAAAGATGCAGGTATGTTAGCGGAAAGTACCGGTACAGTTTCGTTTGGTAAAGATACTAAAGGCAAACAAAGACTTGTGATTACAGATCTTGAAGGTGTTTCAAAAGAGTTCTTAATTCCTAAAGACAAACATGTGACAGCGCATGATGGTCAAGTTGTGACCAAAGGTGAAACTATTGTTGACGGACCTGCAGATCCACAAGACATTCTTCGCCTTCAAGGTAGGGAAGCTTTAGCAAGATATATCATCGATGAAGTTCAAGATGTTTATAGATTGCAAGGCGTTAAGATTAATGACAAACACATTGAAGTGATTGTTAGACAAATGCTAAGACGTGTTCGTATCACTGATGCGGGCGATACTTCATTTATTCAAGGTGAACAGGTTGAAAGAGCTGAATTGTTAACTGAAAATGAATCGGTATTATCACAAGACAAAAAACCAGCTGAATATGAATATGTGCTTTTAGGTATTACTAAAGCATCATTATCTACAGATTCATTTATTTCAGCAGCTTCATTCCAAGAAACAACTCGCGTTCTCACTGAAGCAGCAATTTTAGGTAAGCGTGATGAATTAAGAGGACTTAAAGAGAATGTAATTGTTGGTCGTTTAATCCCTGCAGGAACAGGTTTGGCTTATCACGAATCAAGAAAAGCTGCAGCTGCTGGGGAAAGTATGGACCCTGTTGAAGTATCTCTCGATCAGATCGAGGCTCCAATCGAAGTGGCACAGGAAACTAGCCCTGAAATTGAAGCACCGACTGAATGATAGGTTGACATTATGCAGGAACCAAAATACAATTTGCGGCTTTTTGGGATCTTCGCGTTTAGCGAGGAATCTCAAAAAGTCATCATCAATAGTAAGTTAGAAATTTAAGGATTTAGGCGATGCCAACAATTAATCAGTTAATTCGTAAACCACGAAAAAAAGTTGAAAGTAAGAGCAAGGTTCCAGCTCTAGAAGCTTCACCTCAAAAAAGAGGTGTGTGCACGCGTGTTTACACAACAACTCCAAAAAAACCAAACTCTGCTTTACGTAAAGTGGCTAAGGTTCGTTTGACGAATGGTTATGAAGTGATTAGTTATATCGGCGGAGAAGGCCATAATTTACAAGAACACTCTGTTGTTTTGTTAAGAGGCGGCCGTGTAAAAGATTTACCAGGCGTTCGTTACCATATGGTTCGAGGAAGTCTGGACACTGCTGGCGTTAAAGATCGTAAACAATCTCGATCTAAATACGGCGCTAAACGACCTAAAGAATAAGTTTTTAGAATACTAAATTAAGGTAAACATATTATGCCAAGACGTAGAGAAGTTCCCAAAAGAATCATACTTCAAGATCCAAAATTCGGAAGCCAAGAAGTTTCTAAATTTGTGAATGTATTAATGACAAGCGGAAAAAAATCTGTTGCTGAAAGATTAATTTACGGTGCATTCGATCAAATTAAAACGAAAAGCGGAAAAGACCCTATTGAAGTGTTCTCTCTCGCATTAACAAATTTAAGACCAGTTGTTGAAGTAAAAAGTCGACGTGTAGGTGGTGCGAACTATCAAGTGCCAGTGGAAGTTAGACCTTCAAGACGTGTGGCTTTGGCTATGAGATGGCTCAGAGATGCAGCACGTAAAAGAGGTGAAAAATCAATGGATTTACGTTTAGCAGCAGAAATTGTAGAAGCTTCAGAAAATAAAGGCGCTGCAATGAAAAAACGTGAAGAAGTTCACAGAATGGCAGAAGCCAACAAAGCGTTCTCGCATTTCCGTTTCTAAACTTAATTAAAAGGTAATTCTAAATTGGCTCGTATAACCCCCATTAATCGATATAGAAATATAGGAATTAGTGCTCATATTGATGCAGGTAAAACTACAACAACTGAGCGTATTCTTTTTTACACAGGGGTGAACCATAAAATTGGTGAAGTGCACGATGGTGCAGCAACCATGGATTGGATGGAACAAGAGCAAGAGCGAGGCATTACTATTACTTCAGCTGCAACAACTTGTTTCTGGAAGGGGATGGCAGGTCAATTTGACCAGCATCGCATTAATATTATTGATACTCCGGGTCACGTTGACTTCACTATCGAAGTTGAGCGATCAATGCGCGTTCTTGACGGTGCTTGTATGGTTTATTGTGCGGTTGGCGGTGTTCAGCCTCAATCAGAAACTGTATGGCGTCAAGCAAACAAATATAAAGTTCCACGTTTAGCTTTCGTAAATAAAATGGATAGAGCCGGCGCAAACTTTTTTAAAGTTTACGATCAAATGCGCTTACGTTTAAAAGCAAACCCAATTGCACTTCAAGTGCCTATTGGCGCTGAAGAAAAATTTGAAGGTGTTGTTGATCTTATCAAAATGAAAGCTGTTTATTGGGATGAAGCATCTCAAGGTATGAAATTTGATTATCGCGATATTCCTGCAGATCTAGCTGATACATGTAAAGAATGGCGCGAAAAAATGCTTGAAGCTGCCGCTGAAGCTAATGAAGAATTAATGAATAAATATTTAGAAACTGGCGATTTAAGCGAAGAAGAAATTAAAAAAGGATTGCGCCTAAGAACGATTAATTTTGAAATTGTACCTATGTTATGCGGCTCAGCTTTTAAAAATAAAGGCGTACAAGCCATGCTGGATGCAGTGATTGAATATTTACCTGCACCTACTGATGTTGCAGCGCTTGTATGTGAAGATGCTAAAGGCCAACCTACAACTCGCAAAGCTTCTGATGATGAACCATTTTCAGCTTTAGCATTTAAAATTATGACTGATCCTTTTGTGGGCCAACTCATTTTCTTCCGCGTATATTCAGGCGTAGTTAATTCTGGCGACACAATTTATAATCCAATCAAAGGCCGCAAAGAACGTATTGGCCGAATTCTTCAAATGCACGCAAATCAGCGTGAAGAATTAAAAGAAGTTCGTGCGGGCGATATTGCTGCAGCCGTTGGACTTAAAGAAGCAACAACTGGCGATACATTATGTGATGTGAACCATGAAGTTGTTCTTGAAAGAATGATTTTCCCAGAGCCTGTGATTCACGTGGCAGTTGAGCCTAAAACAAAGGCTGACCAAGAAAAAATGGGTATTGCTTTAAATAGACTTGCTCAAGAAGATCCTTCATTCAGAGTTAAAACAGACGAAGAAACAAATCAAACAATTATTTCTGGCATGGGTGAGCTTCACTTAGAAATTCTTGTTGATCGAATGAAAAGAGAATTTAGTGTTGAAGCTAACGTAGGCGCTCCTCAAGTAGCCTATAGAGAAGCAATCAAGAAACCAGTTGAAATTGAAGGTAAATTCGTTAAGCAATCCGGCGGTAAAGGTCAATATGGCCACGTATGGCTCAAAATGGAGCCTAATGAAGCTGGTAAAGGTTTTGAGTTTATCGATGCAATTAAAGGTGGGTCAGTGCCTCGTGAGTTCATTCCTGCGGTTGAAAAAGGGTTGCGAGAAACACTCCCTGCAGGTGTCGTTGCCGGTTATCCAGTTGTAGACGTTAAAGTAACTCTATTTGATGGTTCATACCATGATGTTGACTCAAATGAAAATGCATTTAAAATGGCAGCTTCGATGGCATTTAAAGACGGAATGCGTAAAGCAGACCCAATTCTTCTTGAGCCTATGATGGCAGTCGAAGTAGAAACACCTGAAGATTATTTTGGTGATTTGATGGGCGATCTTTCATCTAGACGCGGAATGATCCAAGGTATGGAAGATAATGCATCTGGCAAAGTCATTCGCGCTGAAGTTCCATTAGCAGAAATGTTTGGATATTCAACGACTATGCGTTCCCTATCTCAAGGTAGAGCCACTTACTCAATGGAATTTAAGCATTACACAGAAGCACCAAGAAACGTAGCAGAAGCAGTCGTTAATAAAAAATAAGTTAAAAATCTAAGGATAACATTATGGCTAAAGGCAAATTTGAACGTACCAAACCCCATGTGAACGTTGGCACAATTGGTCACGTTGACCATGGTAAGACAACACTTACAGCGGCAATCACAACGATTCTTGCTAAGAAATTTGGCGGAGAAGCTA
>CAIWQV010000037.1 GCA_903914945.1 uncultured Methylophilaceae bacterium | reverse complement strand
TATCGTCAAACCAGGTGATACGCTATATAGCCTTAGTCTTGATTGTGGTTTTTATTACAAGGAAGTTGCTCAAACTAATGACATTAAAGAGCCCTTCACTATTAAAGCTGGAGATAAAATAAAATTCGATCAAGTGAAAACAAATAATCCAGTTACGTCCTCAAGTGAAATTAAAAAAAATGAAGACGTTACCACGACACCTTTAAAAAATAATGAAGATACAATTGCTAATACCGAAGCGCCTACTCAGCCCCAATCAAAACCTGCGGCTGGTGGCGTTATTAATTTAGACAGTCCCAAAGCTTACAGAGAAAAATATACGGACGAACTTTATAATCACAAAGTAGCAACGCCTCAACCACAAGCAACCAATAATGTCGCCCCTAAAGAAACTTCAAATCTCGTCATAGCCGAGGATAAGACAGATTGGCAATGGCCTGCTAAAGGTAAATTAGAAAATCTTTTTAATGAAGCGCAAGGGCAAAAAGGCATCGATATTCTAGGAACACTTGGCCAAGAAATTAAAGCAGCCGGTCCTGGAAAAGTCATATATAGCGGTGAGGATCTTAAGGGGTATGGAAAGCTCGTGATTATTAAACATAACAACTCTTACTTGTCTGTTTATGCTCACAATAAAGATCTGCTCGTAAAAGAAGGACAGGTGATTACGAAGGGGCAAAAAATTGCTACGATGGGGGACTCTGGAACTGACAAAGTAAAGCTACACTTTGAAATTAGAAAACAGGGTCAATCAGTTGATCCGACTACTTTCCTCGGGCAGCCTTAATTTCGCCTTTTGCTTCTCTTTCGTAATAATCTCTAACGGATGACATGTCGTGCTCTCTCGCCCACTTGATGATTTCATCAAGAGCTGATGCGCCAATTTGACCAATTTGAGTATGAATACCGGCTTGCTCTCTGATAATTAAAAGACCTGGTATTTTATCTACCTGGAAGTATTCACCAATTTCTGGATCTGCTTCTATATCTACCATACCAAATGTAATATCTTTATTTTTTTCTGAAGCTGCTTCAAATACAGGAGTAAATTCAACACAAGGCTCACACCATGGCGCCCAAAAATCAACAATCACGAAATTATTCGCTTCAATTGTTTTTTTAAAGTTCTTTTTTGTAAGCTTTACTGTTGCCATCTAATATCCTAGTTATATTTATTTTCTAAAACTATAAGGACTGCTCACCCCAATGATTGGTATAAAAAACTTCTCTTAAGGGTTTACGTTTTCTAGCTTCTTTTTCTTTGCTTAATGCTTCGGCACTTATTTTCTCTAAAGCAAGCGGGAATCCAATTGCAATAAAAGACATTAAATCATACTGGCTTGGAATTTGAAATAATTCTCTGGTTTTTTCAATATCGAAACCGCCCATTTGATGGGCTACTAAACCCAAACTTGTAGCCTGAAGGCATATATTTTCGCAGGCAGCCCCTGTATCGTATTGGTTCCATCGATTTGCTTTGTCATTATGTGAGAATTTTTGATTTGCGCATGCCAAAATTAAAATAGATGCGTCCATAGCCCAATTTTGATTACCAATAGACAAACAATTGAGTGCCTGGGTCCAAGGCGTTGCGTCTCTTTTATGAAAAACAATAAATTGCCATGGCTGATCCCCCATACAAGAAGGACTCCATCGCGCTGCCTCCATAATAGATAAGAGTGATTCGTTAGACACAAGCTGAGCTGGGTCATAAGCTCTCGAACTCCATCTATCAGTAAGAAGAGGATGAATAGGCTGTTCAGTAATAGCTGGTTTTTTCATTGAGAAAACTATCTTTATATTTAAAGTTGTCACTATAATAAAGATAGTTTCTACTTCCTTCAAATTAAATTAATGAGGACCCTGTAATGATCCAAACTGAACTTCCCTCCGAATTCAAAGGTATCAATCGATTTGCTATCAAGGCAATGCTTTATTTAAATGGATTAGCCCATATTATTATCGGTCTGGCTTTGGCGACATCTATCATTATGTTTACCTGGCTTTTCTTTACCGAAATCAATACTGCGGCAAATGCCCATAATCTTATCCATGGCTTTATCCATGCACTGGGGACTTTAATGCTCCTATGGTCCATATCGGCTCTGATTTCTGCTGAAATGCGCTACCTCACCGGAAG
>CAIWQV010000036.1 GCA_903914945.1 uncultured Methylophilaceae bacterium | reverse complement strand
GCTCCAAAAAATACGCCTGTCACACTCGTTGAAGCTAATAAGCCGAGTAGCAAGAAAATTACTTCGCCTGCATACATGTTCCCAAAAAGTCGGAGTGAATGTGATAAGGGCTTAGAAATGTATTCGATAATATTAAATAAAAAGTTTGCAGGCCATACCCAAACTTTGTTGCCGAAGGGTGCTGTAAATAATTCGTGAATCCAGCCACCAAAACCTTTCACTTTAATACCAAAATAAATCATAAGGATCCACACTGCGATCGCAAGTGCAAATGTTGTGTTGATGTCTGATGTTGGAACGCTGCGCCATTCATGAATACCTAAAGGTGCGTAAACAAAATGCGCCATCACATCGATCGGTAGAAAGTCCATGGAGTTCATCACAAGGACCCAGATAAAAACTGTTAATGCTGCAGGTGCAATAAAAGCATGGCGATCGCCATGGAATATATTTTTAACCTGATCGTCAATGAAACCAAACATGAGCTCTACAAACGCTTGGCCTTTTGAGGGAACGCCGGCTGTCGCTTTTCGAGCAACCATCCAGATCAACGCCATTGAAATAATACCTAGCAACACACCCATAACAAGTGAGTCCATATTAATGGCCCAGAATGAGCCTTCACCAATAGCCTTCGTATTAAAGGTTAAATGGTGGGTGATATATTCACTCGGTGTTAACGTGCCTTCAGTTGCCATAACTTTTACTATTCCCTAATGACTCTTATATATCTTCATTTAATTTTGTAATCGATGCGCCTGAAATAATGGCTGACAATACAAGCCCTGCAATCAGTGCAAAAGGCACAAGCGCTGTATAAAACTTAAACGCCGACCAAAGCGATACAAGTACTACAAAAATTTTTACGGCTTCAGCTTTTAAAACATTAATAATGATAGCTGCGGGCTCTTTACTCAAAGCCGTTTTGTGAGCAATTTTTGAGGCGAGAAGTACACCGAATATAACGGAGACACTACCGATCAACGCGGAAACACCTGCATGCTTTCCAAATATTACTGCAACTAGAACCGTTAATATGCCAGCGGCTTTAACCTGCAAACTCAACATTTTTTGAATGATTTGAGGGAATCGCTTCATTCTTTCAGTGATTTCATCAATATCAGACATTTACGCTCACTGAATGCAAAATCTTTGAGTTACAAAGGCATGAATTTTCCCTGTAATTGGCTGTTCCGTCAAGGGTAGAGCATACTTTATCTTTTGATTTTTTTAAGAATCTCATCCAATTGCTCCAAATTACGGTAATGCACTTTTAAAATACCCGAACCATTCTTTTTAGCATCAATAGTGACAGATGCCCCTAAGGCTTCTGCTAATGATTCCTCGAGCTGACGCACATCTGCATTCGTCTTTTTAGGAGATGAAGATATTGGCCCGGTTTTGTAACCATTTTGTAAGTTTTTAACTAAGGTTTCGACTTCACGCACAGATAAGTTTTTTTGAATGATTTCTTCACACAACATAATTTGTTGGCTACCTTCTAAACCAATGAGAGCTCTCGCGTGACCCATATCAATTTTTCCATTTAATAGTCGATCTTGAACGGGCTTAGTTAAAGTTAAAAGTCTTAATAAATTAGACACGGTGACGCGAGATTTACCTACGGCATCAGCAGCCTCTTCGTGCGTCATATTAAATTCATCAATTAAACGTTTAATACCGACCGCTTCTTCTAGGGGATTTAAATTTTCGCGCTGAATATTTTCAATGAGCGCCATCGCGAGCGCAGACTCATCAGGAATATTTTTAATAATGACAGGTACTTCATTAAGATTAGCTAATTTTGCTGCACGCCATCTTCTTTCACCTGCGATGATTTCATATTGATTGTTGCCCACAGGCCTCACAATAATCGGCTGCATCACGCCCTGTTTTAATATGGACTGTGAAAGCGCATGCAAAGCTTCTTCTTGCATGATGCTTCGAGGCTGATATTTACCAGGTTGTAATTCACTGATTAATAAAGTCTGGAGTGAGCCTTCATTTTTTTGAGTATCCTCTTCGCCACTCAATAATAATGCATCGAGTCCACGACCTAATCCTTTGGCTTTAACCATCTGACTTCCTCATTTCTTTTTCTATGATTTCTTCGGCAAGTTTTAAATAAGCAACCGCACCTTTGGATGAGCGGTCATACATTAAGATAGGCATGCCATGACTTGGTGCTTCTGCCAATCTTACATTTCTCGGAATAATAGTTTTATATACCTTGTCGCCAAAGTGCGCAGTTAATTGGTCGGATACTTGTTGCGCTAACATATTGCGCTTATCAAAGAGCGTTTTTAATAAACCTTCAATTTCAATTTTAGGATTTAAATTACTTCTTACTTTTTTGATTGTGTTGACTAAATCTGATAAGCCTTCTAATGCATAATATTCACATTGCATCGGAATTAAAACGGCATCTGCTGCCGTCAATGCATTCACCGTCACCAAATTCAGTGCGGGCGGACAATCCAAAAGAACATAGTCGTAATCTTTTTTTAAATGCTGCAGCGCTTCTTTTAAACGTGTTTCACGTTTACTTTCATTCACAAGCTCGACTTCTGCGCCTGCAAGATTTCGATTCGAAGGTGCCAAATCAAAACCACCACGCTCACAATGAATCACAATGTCTTTAAATGTTTTACTTTGAATGAGCACATCATAAATCGATGTTTTAATTGTGGACTTATTCACACCGGAACCAGTCGTTGCATTACCTTGTGGATCCAAATCAATGAGAAGCACAGATTTCTTTTTTGCAGCCAAACTTGCGGCTAGGTTAACTGATGTTGTTGTCTTGCCTACGCCACCTTTTTGATTCGTCACAGCTAATATACGCATATCTAAATATTTTCTTTCTTTAATTTAACTAAATATCTTTCTGCATTGATAAAAGGCACTTCAAGTGGAATCAATGTGTATTGATTTTCGTCTAATGCTTCCAATTCTTCTTTTACGTCCTTTGATTTCATCGCCAACCATGCGCCATTTTTTTGTAATG
>CAIWQV010000035.1 GCA_903914945.1 uncultured Methylophilaceae bacterium | reverse complement strand
TGGTAATGCCAGGTGATAACGTATCAATTACAGTGACACTCATTGCACCAATCGCGATGGAAGAAGGTTTACGTTTTGCGATTCGTGAAGGTGGCCGCACAGTAGGTGCTGGTGTTGTTGCTAAGGTTATTGAATAGTTTTTTTAAAAAATAATACCGCAAGGTATTCGCTCTTTGGAAAGGTAGTAAAAAATGCAAAGCCAGAAAATTCGTATACGTTTGAAAGCGTTTGATTATCGTTTAATCGATCAATCAGCTCAAGAAATCGTTGAAACCGCAAAAAGAACAGGCGCTGTTGTTAAAGGACCTGTCCCACTACCTACTCGAATTGAAAGATTCGATATTTTAAGATCACCTCATGTCAATAAGACATCACGTGATCAATTTGAAATAAGAACTCATCAAAGATTGATGGATATCTTAGATCCAACAGATAAAACAGTGGATGCTTTAATGAAACTGGATTTGCCTGCTGGAGTAGATGTAGAAATTAAGTTGTAAAAGTTTGAAGCGTTAGGTATAATTCCGCGCTCTTTGTAGAAATCGGTCAATTGTAATCGGTTTCGTTTAATAATAATAATTTAAGGATACGATCATGAGCTTAGCGCTTATTGGTCGCAAAGTTGGTATGACAAGGGTATTTACAGAGGATGGCACTAGCATTCCTGTAACGGTTCTTGAAGTCTTACCTAACCGCGTGACACAGATCAAAACAATTGCTTCAGATGGCTATACTAGCCTCCAATTAGCCTATGGTGCGACGAAAGCTACTAAGCTTGATAAAGCACTTACAGGACATTACGCTAAAGCAGGTGTAACAGCAGGTACTGGATTACACGAAACTGCAATCAAAGAAGAAGATGTAGCGAATTTCCCTTTAGGCACAAATATCACGGTAGAAAACTTCAAAGAAGGTCAGCTTGTTGATGTGACAGGCACTTCAATTGGTAAAGGATATGCCGGCGTTATTAAAAGATATCATTTCAGATCAAACCGAGCATCACACGGTAACTCAAGATCACATAATGTTCCAGGTTCAATTGGTATGGCGCAAGATCCAGGCCGAGTTTTTCCAGGTAAACGTATGTCTGGCCATTTAGGCGCTGTAAAAATCACAACACAGAATTTAGAAATCGTTCGTGTAGATGCTACAAAAAATTTAATCCTCATCAAAGGAGCAGTTC
The DNA here is from genome assembly GCA_903914945.1 of uncultured Methylophilaceae bacterium. Classification (GTDB taxonomy): domain Bacteria; phylum Pseudomonadota; class Gammaproteobacteria; order Burkholderiales; family Methylophilaceae; genus Methylopumilus. Next base: position 31,758 of record CAIWQV010000035.1, on the reverse strand, counting down.
CAGGCTCTAAAGGCGGCGATGTTTTAGTTCGTGCAGCTGTGAAAGTGAGCAAATAATGGAATTAAAATTACTCGATAAAGATGGCAAAGCTGCTAAGAAAAGCGTAACAGTTTCTGATGCAACTTTTGGCCGTGAATTTAATGAAGCGCTTGTGCATCAATTGGTTGTGGCTTACATGGCTAATGCGCGTGTTGCAACCCGCTCACAAAAAACAAGAGGTACTGTAAAACACAGTACTCGCAAGCCTTACGCACAAAAAGGTACAGGTAATGCACGTTCTGGTATGACTTCAAGCCCTATATGGCGTGGAGGCGGTAGAACGTTCCCAAATTCACCTGATGAAAATTTCTCGCATAAAATGAATCGAAAAGCATATCGCTCAGGTATGAGATCTATTTTGTCTGAATTAGTTAGACAAGACAGATTAAGCATTGTTGAGGAATTTAAAATTGAGACACCAAAAACAAAACAGCTTATCGAAAAAATTAAAGGTATGGGTTATACGCAAGGCGTTTTAGTTTTAACAGACGCATTTGATGAAAACCTATATTTATCATCAAGAAATTTAACTAATGTGATGGTTGTTGAAGCGCAATATGCTGATCCAGTTAGTTTAGTTCAGTTTCCAAATGTCGTAGCTACAGCTGGTGCACTTAAAAAACTTGAGGAGATGCTAGCGTGAGCCAAATAGTCCATACACAAGATCGTATTATTCAAGTTATTTTAGCGCCACAAATTACTGAGAAAGCAACATTTGTTGCTGACAAATATAATCAAGTGGCATTCAAAGTCAGAACTGATGCGACTAAATCAGAAATTAAAGCTGCTGTTGAATTAATGTTTAAAGTTGAAGTAAAGGCTGTGACATTACTCAATGTAGGTGGCAAAGTAAAAAGAGCAGGCCGTTCATTTGGTAAAAGAAATGATTGGAAGAAGGCTTATGTAAGCCTTAAGCCAGGCCAAGAGATTAATTTTGCGAGCGGTGAATAAGGATAAAAAATGGCTTTAGTTAAAGTAAAACCAACCTCCCCAGGAAGACGCGCAGTTGTTAAGGTCGTCAATCCAGACCTACATAAAGGCAAACCTTTCGCACCATTAGTTGAAAAGAAGAATAAACACGCTGGAAGAAATAGCCGCGGTGTCATTACTATTCGCCATCATGGCGGCGGTCATAAACAAAATTATCGAATGATCGATTTCAAACGAAATAAAGATGGCATTCCTGCAAAAGTGGAACATCTCGAATACGACCCAAATAGAACTGCAAACATTGCGCTTCTTTTATACGCAGATGGCGAAAGAAGATACATCATTGCTCCTAAAGGCGTAGCTGTGGGTGCTGAATTAATTAGTGGCTCTGAAGCGCCTGTTAAAAATGGTAATGCAATGCCATTAAGAAATATTCCTGTAGGTAGCACCATTCATTGTATTGAATTACAACCTGGCAAAGGCGCTCAAATTGCTCGCTCTGCAGGTACTTCTGTGCAGCTTTTGGCAAGAGAAGGTACCTATGCTCAATTACGACTTCGTTCAGGCGAAGTAAGAAAAGTGCATGTAGATTGCAAAGCTACTTTAGGTGAAGTGGGTAACGAAGAACATTCTCTTAGATCTATTGGTAAAGCAGGCGCTATGAGATGGAGAGGCGTTAGACCAACAGTACGCGGTGTAGTAATGAATCCTGTCGATCACCCTCACGGTGCTGGTGAAGGAAAAACAGCGGCTGGTATGCATCCAGTAAGCCCTTGGGGAACTCCAACTAAAGGCTATCGAACAAGAACAAATAAACGTACTGACAATATGCGCGTCAGTCGTCGTCCAGCGAATAAGAGGTAATAAATATGGCACGTTCAGTTAAAAAAGGACCATTCATTGATGCACATTTGGCTAAGAAAGTTGAAGTTGCTTCTGGCAATCGCGACCGTAAGCCAATTAAAACATGGTCAAGAAGATCAACGATCTTACCTAACTTCATTGGTCTTACCATTGCTATTCATAATGGTAAACAACATGTACCCGTATTAATTACAGAAAATATGATTGGACATAAATTAGGCGAGTTTGCACTAACGAGAACCTTTAAAGGTCACGCCGCTGATAGAAAGGCTAAGGTATAAAAATGGCTACCGAAGTTTCAGCTATTCTTAAAGGCGTTCGTTTATCCCCTCAAAAAGCAAGATTAGTTGCTGATTTGGTAAGAGGAAAAAAAGTAGATTACGCACTCAATATTCTTAACTTCAGCCCGAAAAAAGGTGCGGAAATTATTAAACGAGTTGTTGAGTCTGCAATTGCAAATGCTGAGCACAATAATGGGGCTGATATAGATGAATTGTTTATTAAAACAATTTATGTAGATAAAGGCATTATTTTAAAACGTATCCGTGCTCGTGCTAAAGGCCGCGCAGGGAAAATTACAAAACCAACTTGTCACATTAAAGTGACAGTCGGCAACTAAAGAGAAAAAATATGGGTCAAAAAATTCATCCAATTGGTTTCCGCTTAAGTGTTCAAAAAAATTGGACATCACGTTGGTATGCTAATAGTAAAAATTTTCCTGCAATGTTGAACAACGACATTAAGGTCAGAGAATTTTTAAATAAGAAATTAGCAAATGCTGCTGTAAGTAAAATTGTTATTGAGCGCCCAGCTAAAAATGCAAAGATTACGATTTACTCAGCAAGACCTGGGATTGTAATTGGGAAAAAAGGTGAAGATATTGAAACATTAAGATCAAGTTTACAAGCGCTTATGGGTGTCCCAGTTCATTTAAATATTGAAGAAGTGCGTAAACCAGAGATTGATGCAACATTAATTGCACAAAGTATTGCACAACAATTAGAAAAACGTGTGATGTTTAGACGCGCTATGAAAAGAGCAATGCAGAACGCAATGAGATTGGGTGCTCAAGGTATTAAAATTATGAGCGCTGGCCGATTAAATGGCATTGAGATTGCAAGAACAGAATGGTATAGAGAAGGCAGAGTGCCTCTTCATACATTAAGAGCTGATATAGATTACGGTGTAGCCGAAGCAAAGACAACATATGGAATTATTGGTATAAAAGTATGGGTCTTTAAAGGCGAATTATTTGTAGACAATACAAAAGAAACTTCACAGTCATTAGATGCTGCAAGTCCAGCAACTGAAAAAACTGCAGAAGAAAAAAAACCAAGAAAACCAAGAGTTAAGAAAGACGAAACAACAGCGCAAGAACCAGAAAAAAAAGTGAGAAAGTCGAGGGCTAAAGATGTTACAACCGGCTAGACAAAAATTTCGTAAGATGCAAAAAGGCCGAAATAAGGGCATTGCAACGACAGGAAATAAAGTAAGTTTTGGTGATTTCGGTTTGAAAGCAATTGGACGAGGACGCCTAACAGCCCGTCAAATTGAAGCTGCACGTCGAGTGATGACACGTCACATTAAGCGTGGTGGTCGAGTATGGATTCGCATATTCCCAGATCAACCAATTTCAAAGAAACCTGCTGAAGTTCGTATGGGTAACGGTAAAGGTAGTACCGAATACTACGTAGCTCAAATTCAGCCCGGAAAAATGTTATATGAAATGGATGGAGTAACTGAAGCATTGGCGAGAGAAGCATTTAAATTAGCAGCTGCTAAGCTTCCAATCGAAACAACCTTTATTACTCGTCATATCGGAGGCTAATATGAAAGCTAATATGAAAACAGCTGATTTAAGAAAAAAGACAACTGAAGAATTAGGTACAGAGTTATTGGAGCTAAGAAGAGCTCAGTTCTCATTAAAAATGCAATTGGCAACCCAACAATTAAACAAGGTTGATCAAATTGCGAAAATTAAACGTGATATCGCAAGAGTGAAAACAGTTCTTGGCGAGAAAGTTAAACAGGCTTAAATATGACTGAAACAAAAAAAGTTGTTAGAACCTTTACCGGAAGAGTTGTAAGCGACAAGATGGATAAGACGGTTACGGTATTGGTCGAAAGAAAAGTAAAGCATCCTTTGATTGGCAAGGTGATTGTTAAGTCAAATAAATTTCATGCGCATGATGAAAAAAATGAAAGTAAAGAAGGTGATTTAGTTGTTATTACAGAAAATCGCCCTATTTCAAAAACTAAATCATGGGTCGTTAGTAAAATAGTTACAAAGGCAGTTCAAGTTTAGTTTTAAGAAGTTGAGAATAAGAAGTAAATAGCATATAATGCGAGACTTTTTTGGGGTTCATAAACTATAAGTTTATAAGCTAACCCCCCAATACTGACCGTAGTATATCGGCTAATTAAAAAGCTGGCTTTCGTAATAACGGATTAAGTTGGAGATAAATTCATGATTCAAATGCAGTCAAGATTAGAAATTGCTGACAATACTGGCGCTCGTTCAGTAATGTGCATTAAGGTATTGGGCGGCTCAAAACGACGTTACGCAAGTATTGGCGACATTATCAAAGTGAGTATTAAAGATGCAGCTCCTAGAGGCAGAGTGAAAAAAGGAGAAGTTTATACCGCAGTTGTTGTGAGAACAGCAAAAGGCGTTAGAAGACCAGATGGCTCTTTGATTAAATTTGATGCTAATGCAGCCGTTCTTTTAAACGCTAAATTAGAACCTATTGGAACACGTATTTTTGGACCTGTGACTCGCGAATTGAGAACAGAACGGTTCATGAAGATTGTTTCATTAGCACCAGAAGTTTTATAGGAGTATACGGATGAATAAAATTCGTAAAGGTGACAAAGTCATTTTAAATACAGGTAAAGATAAAGGCAAACAAGGTGTTGTTTTAAGTGTACTTAAAACAGGACATGTAGTGGTTGAAGGTTTAAATATGGTAAAAAAACATACCAAACCTAACCCTGCAAAAAATATTCAAGGTGGAATTGTAAGTAAAGAAATGCCACTAAATATTTCTAACGTCGCTTTACTTAATAATTTGACTCAAAAAGCGGACAGAGTCGGAATTAAAAAATTAGATGATGGCAAGAAAATCCGTGTTTTCAAATCAAACAACGAAGCAGTTGACGCATAGGAAAAGAAATGGCTCGATTAAAAGAATTTTATAAAACAGAAGTCATCAAAAAAATGACTGAACAATTTGGTTATTCATCACCAATGCAAGTGCCTAGAATTGAAAAAATTACTTTGAATATGGGCGTAGGTGAAGCGGTAGCTGACAAAAAGATCATGGAACACGCTGTGGGTGACATGGAAAAAATTGCTGGCCAAAAAGCTATTGTTACAAAAGCTAAAAAATCAGTGGCAGCATTTAAGATTCGTGACGATTATCCAGTAGGTTGCAAAGTGACTCTTCGTAGAGATCGTATGTATGAGTTTCTAGATCGACTCGTTACAGTTGCTATTCCTCGAATTAGAGACTTTAGAGGTATTTCTGCTAGATCATTTGATGGTCGTGGAAATTACAATATGGGTGTTAAAGAGCAGATTATTTTTCCTGAGATCGAATACGATAAAATCGATGCATTAAGAGGGATGAATATCACAATTACAACGACAGCTAAAACTGACGAAGAAGCAAAAGCATTGTTATCTGCGTTTAGTTTTCCATTTAGAAACTAGGTTTAGACTATGGCTAAAATGTGCATGACAGAACGCGAATTAAAACGACGCAATATGGTTGAAAAATTTAAAACCAAACGCGCTGCTTTAAATGAAATCATTTCTGATATAAACGCATCTTCAGAACAAAAACAAGAAGCGAGACAGAAATTACAAAGTTTACCCCGCAATTCAAGTCCAGTTAGATTAAGAAATCGTTGTTCTCTAACAGGTCGTCCAAGAGGCGTTTACAGCAAGTTCGGGATCGGTCGAAGTAAATTAAGAGATTTAATGATGCGAGGCGAAGTGCCTGGCGTGATTAAAGCAAGTTGGTAATAGGAGAAAAATAATATGAGTATGAGCGATCCAGTTGCCGATATGCTAACCAGAATTAGGAATGGTCAAAGTTCTAATAAAGTATCTATCACCATGCCTGCATCTAAATTAAAAAAAGCTATCGCACATGTTTTAAAAGATGAAGGCTATATTGAGAATTTTGCTGAGCAGGAAGTTCAAGGCAAACCAGTATTAAATATTGAATTGAAATACTATGCCGGAAGACCTGTTATTGAAAAAATTGAAAGAGTAAGTAAACCGGGGTTACGTGTTTATAAAGCAAGCCAGGGCATTCCTGAAGTAATGAATGGTCTTGGTGTTGCAATCGTATCGACATCTAAGGGAGTTATGACAGATAGAAAAGCAAAAGCTGCGGGCATTGGCGGCGAAGTGCTTTGCTATGTGGCTTAAGGAGAAAATATATGTCACGTATAGCTAAAGCACCCGTAACTATTCCCCCTAAAGTAGAGGTTTCAATTAATGAATTGAATATTTCTATCAGCGGACCAATGGGAAAATTAAATCAATTTATTACACCGAATGTTAAATTAAATAACGATGGCCAAGTAATTACATTTGCAGCAGCTGATGAATCTCAGCAAGCGAATGCTATGGCCGGCACCATGCGAGCAATTGTTGCGAACATGATGAAAGGTGTTTCTGAAGGATTTGTTAGAAAATTAACTTTAATTGGTGTTGGATATAAAGCACAAGCACAAGGTGCAAACCTTAATCTTGATTTAGGTTTTTCACATCCAGTAAATTACAAAATGCCTGAAGGCATTAAAGTTGAAACACCGAGTCAAACTGAAATTATTTTAAAAGGTTCTGATAAGCAATTAATAGGTCAAGTTGCTGCTCAAATTAGAGCGTACCGACCACCAGAGCCATATAAAGGTAAGGGCGTTCGTTATGCAGATGAGAACGTCATTATCAAAGAAACTAAGAAAAAATAAAGGTTGAGATATGTATAATTCGAATCCCCGTTTACGTCGCGCTAAAAAGACCCGAGCAAAAATTGCCGAGCTTCAAGTGACAAGACTAAGTGTTCATAGAACTAACACAAATATTTATGCCCAAATCATAAGTGCTGGTGAGAATAAAGTTTTAGCGAGCGCTTCATCACTAGAAGCTGATATTAAAAAGACATTAAAGAATGGCGGCAATATTGAAGCGGCAGCTCAAATTGGCAAACGCATTGCTGAAAAAGCTAAAAAAATCGGAATTACAAATGTAGCATTTGATAGATCAGGTTATCGCTATCATGGCAGAGTTAAAGCTTTGGCAGATGCTGCTAGAGAAAACGGCTTGTCTTTCTAACCCAACAATTTAAATAGGTCAAAACATGGCAAAAGATTTAGAAAATCAACAAACGCAAACAGACGGTTTAAGAGAAAAAATGATTGCTGTAAACCGCGTTACTAAAGTAGTTAAAGGCGGCCGTATTATGAGTTTTGCTGCGTTAACTGTTGTGGGTGACGGAGACGGCTCAGTTGGTATGGGAAAAGGTAAGGCAAGAGAAGTGCCTGTGGCTGTTCAAAAAGCAATGGACGAAGCTAGAAGAGGCATGCTGAAAGTAAAATTAAATAATGGAACATTGCAACATGCTGTGATGGGTGAGCATGGTGCTGCAAAAGTATTCATTCAACCAGCTTCAGAAGGTACCGGCATTATTGCTGGCGGCGCTATGAGAGCGATTTTCGAAGTAATGGGCATCACGAATGTTTTAGCAAAATGTATCGGCTCAACCAATCCCTACAATGTTGTTAGAGCAACATTAAACGGACTCGAATCTATGAACACACCAGCTGAAATTGCTGCTAAACGCGGCAAATCAGTAGAAGAAATCAGAGGCTAATTAAATGGCAAAAACAAAAAAAGAAGTTACAGCTGGATTAAAAGTCACACTAATTAAAAGTTTAATTGGTAGAACTGAACCTCATCGTGCAACTGTTAAAGGATTAGGCCTAAGAAGAATGCATCATACTGTTGAGTTGCAAGACACTCCAGCGATTCGAGGCATGATCAATGCAGTGAATTATTTACTTAAAGTCGAAAAGATATAAAGAGAAATTATGAAACTAAATACATTAAAACCAGCAGTTGGTTCTAAAAAAGTTGCAAGACGTGTTGGCCGAGGTATTGGTTCTGGTCTTGGAAAAACAGCTGGACGTGGCCATAAGGGTCAAAAATCTAGAGCTGGTGGATTCCATAAAGTCGGTTTTGAAGGCGGTCAAATGCCAATTCAAAGACGTCTTCCAAAACGTGGATTTAAATCATTAACGCAAAAACTTACTGCACGCGTTAGAACAAACGAACTCAATTTAGTTGAGTCAGACAATATTGATTTGCTTGTATTAAAGGCAGCTAAATTAATTTCTGATAATGCAAAAACAGCAAAAGTGTATTTATCGGGTGAAGTAAAAAGAAAATTAACAATCCAAGGTTTATTGCTAACTAAGGGCGCTCGTGCTGCAATTGAAGCGGCAGGCGGAAAAGTAGTAGAAGTTTGAGAATTTAATTTTGGCTCAAGATAATTTATTAGGTGCTTTTGGTAAGACAAGCGAATTAAAAAATCGCATTTTGTTTTGTTTGGGAGCCATTGTTGTTTATAGACTTGGCGCGCATATTCCAGTCCCTGGAATTGACCCACTTGTGCTTAAAAAATTATTTGATTCTCAAAGTGGTGGCATCCTTGGAATGTTTAATATGTTCTCTGGAGGCGCATTAAAAAGATTTACATTATTTGCATTAGGGATCATGCCTTATATTTCAGCATCGATCATCATGCAATTATTAACTGTAGTATCGCCGCAACTTGAGCAGTTAAAAAAAGATGGCGAGGCGGGTAGAAGGCTAATAACAAAGTATACGAGATACGGCACAGTAATTTTGGCTGCATTTCAGGCGTTAGGTATTTCTATAGCGCTTGAGTCTCAACCTGGATTGGTGCTTGATCCTGGATTGGCTTTTAGGCTCACCACAGTTGTAACTTTAGTGAGTGGAACAATGTTCCTTATGTGGTTGGGCGAGCAAATTACTGAAAGAGGTATTGGTAACGGTATCTCAATTATTATTTTCTCAGGCATTGTGGCTGGATTGCCTCATGCAATAGGAAGTACGCTTGAATTAGCTAGAACGGGTGCATTTTCAATCCCGCTAGTGTTTTTCTTGTTTGCAGCAACAATTTTAGTAACAGCATTGGTCGTTTTTGTTGAAAGAGGCCAGAGAAAAATTACTGTTAACTATGCAAAAAGGCAGGTTGGTAATAAATTATATGGAGGACAAACCTCTCATTTGCCATTAAAACTAAATATGGCGGGTGTAATCCCACCTATTTTTGCATCGAGCATTATTTTATTTCCAGCGACTTTGGCTGGATGGTTTGGATCTAGTGAAAAAATGTTATGGCTTAAAGATATTGGAGCCGCTATTTCGCCAGGACAGCCAATTTATATTTTTCTATTCGCGGTGGCGATAGTGTTTTTCTGCTTTTTTTATACAGCTTTGGTGTTTAATCCAAAGGAAACGGCAGATAACCTGAAAAAAGGTGGTGCGTTTGTCCCTGGAATTAGACCTGGAGAACAAACTGCAAAATATATCGACACGATTATGGGTAGATTAACTTTAGTAGGTGCTGTGTATATAACGCTTGTGTGTTTATTGCCAGAGTTTTTAATACTTAAGTTTAATGTTCCTTTTTATTTTGGAGGTACATCGTTATTAATTATTGTGGTGGTAACGATGGATTTTATGACACAGGTTCAATCGCATCTGATGTCGTATCAGTATGAGGGATTGCTTAAGAAAGCTAACTTTAAAGGTGGCGCAAATGCGCTTAGATAACCTTTAATCAATGGCAAAAGAAGACACAATTGAGATGCAAGGGGAGATTATAGAAAACCTTCCAAATGCAACTTTTAGAGTTAAGTTGGAAAATGACCATGTTGTATTAGGTTATATTTCAGGAAAAATGCGCATGAATTATATTCGTATTCTTCCAGGAGATAAGGTGACTGTAGAAATGACACCTTATGATTTAACCAGAGCAAGAATTACGTTCAGAGTTAAATAAGTAATATTTAATTAAAATTTAAGAGGTATAAAAATGAGAGTTCGCGCATCCGTAAAAACATTATGCCGAAACTGTAAAGTTGTTAGAAGAAGAGGTGTTGTGAGAATAATTTGCTCAGATCCTCGACATAAGCAACGACAAGGATAAAGGAAGGTTGTTAATTGTTAAAAATTCAACAACCTGTTAAAATATAAGGCTTTTTATTTGATTTGCCATTTTTTTGGAGTAAGTTATGGCTCGTATTGCTGGGGTAAATGTGCCCGATCATCAACATGCAGAAATTGCTTTAACAGCAATTTATGGCATTGGAAGAAATACCGCAAAAAAGATCTGTGTTGCGGCTGGAATCATTGCGACTGCTAAATTAAAAGATTTGAACGATGCTGATGTAGAAAAGCTTCGTGATCAAGTAGCAAAAATTAAAGTTGAAGGTGACTTACGAAGAGAAGTCACAATGAACATTAAACGTTTAATGGACCTTAGTTGTTATCGAGGCGTAAGGCATAGAAGAGGTCTTCCAGTAAGAGGCCAAAGAACTAAAACGAATGCAAGAACAAGAAAAGGCCCTGTTAAAGCAATTAAGCAGGCTAAATAAAAAAGGTTTAAGGATTATTTATGGCAACAAAAGCTAATGTTCGTGTAAAAAAGAAAGTTAAGAAAAACGTAGCAGAAGGTATTGCTCACGTTCACGCATCTTTCAATAACACAATCATCACAATTACAGACAGACAAGGTAACGCATTATCTTGGGCGACATCTGGCGGTGCTGGATTTAAAGGCTCAAGAAAAAGCACACCCTTTGCAGCACAAGTTGCAGCTGAGGCTGCGAGCAAAGCTGCTCAAGAGTGTGGCGTAAAAAATCTTGAAGTAAAAATTAAAGGACCAGGTCCTGGAAGAGAATCTGCAGTGCGCGCACTTAATGCTGCTGGATTTAAAATTACAAGCATTCAAGATGTGACACCAGTGCCACATAATGGTTGCCGTCCACCAAAGAAAAGAAGAATTTAATAAGCTGAGCGATTAATCGTTCGTTGAAACAGGAGAGTTATTTTGGCAAGAAATCTAGATCCTAAATGTCGTCAATGTAGAAGAGAAGGCGAAAAACTTTTTCTTAAGGGCGAAAAATGTTTTACCGACAAATGCGCTATTGAAAAGCGTAATTTTCCTCCTGGCCAACATGGACAAAGAAGAGCGAGTCGTTTATCAGATTACGGCGTTCAATTAAGAGAGAAACAAAAGCTTAGAAGAATTTATGGAATTCTTGAGGCGCAGTTTAGAAGTTACTATGCTGAAGCAGATAGAAAAAAAGGCATTACTGGCGAGAATCTTTTACAGCTTTTAGAATGTAGATTAGATAATGTTGCTTATCGTATGGGTATTGGTGCTTCACGAACAGAAGCAAGACAAATCGTAAGACACAACAGTCTTTTAGTAAATGGTAGAAGAGTGAATATCCCTTCATATCAAGTGAAACCAGGCGATGTTCTTTCCGTAGCAGAAGCATCTAAACAGCAATTAAGAATTAAAGGTTCAATTGAAGCTGCAGAGCAAAGAGGCTTTCCAGAATGGATTGAAGTTGACGTAAAAGGTCTTAAGGGCACATTTAAAAATAAACCTTTACGTGATGATTTACCTGCAACAATTAATGAATCACTCGTTGTTGAGCTCTATTCAAAATAATTAAATAAGAATTATTGATAAGGATACATAATGCAAAATAGTCCTACAGAATATTTAAAACCAAGAATTGTAAATGTTGAAGTTATAAACCCAGTAAGAGCTCGAGTAACTTTAGAGCCTATGGAAAGAGGCTTTGGCTTTACTTTAGGTAATGCATTAAGACGCGTTTTATTGTCATCAATTCCTGGCTACGCAATTACCGAAGTAAAGATTGATGGCGTAGTGCACGAATATTCAACTTTAGATGGCGTACAAGAAGACGTTGTTGATATTCTGTTGAATTTGAAAGGTGTTGCATTAAAGCTTCATAATAAATCTGAGACAACTCTCACATTAAATAAAACTTCTGAAGGCCCAGTGACAGCTGCTGACTTTGAAGTCAATCACGATGCTGAAATTATTAACCCAAATCACTTAATTGCGCATCTGACAAAAGGTGGAAAATTAAATTTAGAAGTTAAAGTGGAAATGGGTAGAGGCTATCAACCAGTTCCAGCAAGAAGAAAATCAAATCAAGAAGATAAAACTTTAGGTTTTATTATGGTCGATGCTTCTTTTAGCCCAATCAATAAAGTGAGTTATTTTGTTGAAAGTGCTCGTGTAGAACAAAGAACAGACCTAGACAAATTAATCATGGACGTTGAAACTAACGGCGTCATCGATGCTGAACAAGCTATTAGAGATGCTGCTAGAATTTTAATGGGACAACTTTCTGTATTTGCAAACTTAGAAAGTGCTTTAACTGAAGTTGAAGTGAAGCAAGCGCCTCAAGTTGATCCAGTCTTATTGAGACCCGTTGATGATTTAGAATTAACTGTAAGATCAGCAAACTGTTTAAAAGCAGAAAATATCTATTACATTGGCGATTTAATTCAACGAAGTGAAAATGAGCTTTTAAAAGCTCCAAACCTTGGAAGAAAATCTCTTAACGAGATTAAAGATGTTCTTGCTTCTAAAGGTTTAACTTTAGGTATGAAATTAGAGAATTGGCCTCCAGCAGGTTTAGAAAAAGCGTAATCATTAAATAAGAAAAAATTGAGGGTAAGAGTATGCGTCACGCAAATGGTCATAGAAAACTAAATAGAACGAGCAGTCATCGACAAGCAATGTTGAGAAATATGGCTACCTCTTTATTGAAAAATGAGATTATTAAGACCACGTTACCGAAAGCTAAAGAGCTTAGGAAAGTAGCTGAACCTCTTATTACACTAGCTAAAAATGCAACTTTATCTAACAGACGTTTAGCTTTTAGTCGTTTAAGAGATAGAGACATTGTGACTAAATTATTTGCTGAATTAGGCCCACGATACAACGCAAGAAAAGGCGGCTACTTAAGAATATTGAAGTGTGGCTTCCGAGATGGAGATAATGCGCCTATGGCCTTTGTTGAGCTTGTTGATAGGCCCATTGTTGAGGCTGCAGCATCTGCTCCTAAAGAAGAAGTAGCAGCAGCAGAATAAAGTATTCTTGTATAAATAAAAAAGCCAGCTTATGCTGGCTTTTTTATTATCTATATTAAGCTATAAAAATTATTTAATTTTTGCTTCTTTGTAAACAACATGTTTTCTAACAACAGGATCAAATTTTTTGATTTCCATTTTGTCAGGCATTGTTCTTTTGTTTTTTGTTGTTGTATAGAAATGTCCAGTACCAGCACTAGACTCTAATTTGATTTTTTCACGCATATATATTCCTTAAATTTTCTGGCCAGCTGCACGCATTTTTTTGACAATAACATCAATGCCTAGCTTGTCGATTGTTCTAAGAGCCGCATTAGTAATTCTCATGGAAACCCAACGGTTCTCTGTTTCAACCCAAAATTTACGATTTTGTAAATTAGGTAAAAAACGTCTTTTGGTCTTGTTATTGGCGTGAGATACGTTGTTTCCTGACATTGGTTTTTTGCCGGTTAATTGACATACGCGAGCCATAATTTAATTCCTTTATTTGTTGCAATAATTTCGAAAAAGAGTGCTATTAAACCACATAACCCACTGTCTTTTCAAGTGAATTCGTTAGTTTTTACCTGTGCTTCCAAAGCCGCCTTCGCCTCGTTCAGTTTGAGGATATTCATCTACAAGATTAAATTTGGCTTGAATAACGGGAACAATGACTAATTGGGCAATACGCTCCATAGGGTTAAGCAAAAAGGCATTTTCACCACGATTCCAGCAGGAAACCAGTAATTGGCCCTGATAATCTGAATCTATAAGCCCTACTAGATTGCCTAAAACAATCCCATGTTTATGACCCAATCCAGACCTGGGTAAGATAAGAGCTGCATAAGCAGGATCTTTGATAAATATCGAGATTCCAGTCGGAATAAGGAAGGTTTCGCCTGGATTAATCGTTTGAACATGTTCAGTACAAGCTCTTAAGTCGAGTCCTGCTGATCCAGGTGACGCATAATTAGGTAGCATTTCCTCAATGCGTTTATCTAAAATTTTAAAATCAATAATTAAGCTCATTTTATTTATCCATGCTCATATGACGCGCTATTTCTTCCAGAATCACTTTTGCTGTTTCTATTTTATTTGATTTTGGTAAATCAATAACAGTGTTTTTGTCGATTATTGAAACTTTGGTATCTTCAAGGCCCATAGATTCTTGAATTAAATTTGCCACAATTAAATCTAAATTTTTTGTTCTAAGTTTTTTTTTGGCGTTTTCAATTAGATTTTCACTTTCTGCAGCAAAGCCAACTTTAAATATTTTATTTTTACTAAGCCCTACTTCTTTAAGAATATCAATAGTAGGTTCGAGCTGAAGATTCATGCTCGCAGTATCTTTTTTTAATTTACCATTAAGTTTTTCTTTAGGTTTGAAATCTGATACTGCTGCAACACTAATAAAAATATCTTGATCGCTAATATGTTTTAAAACTGCATCATGCATTGATTGAGCATCACTCACATAAATAGCATTAATATTTTTTAAATAATCTTTATGATTTGAAGTGATTAAAGTTACTTTTGCGCCCATTGATTCAGCTGTATTAGCAATTGCAGCGCCCATCTTGCCTGAGCTGATATTTGTGATACCTCTTACATCATCTATCATTTCAATGGTGCCACCAGAGGTCATTAAGATTTTTTTGCCCTTAAATAATTTTGGAATAAAATGATTTTTAATTGACCTAAATAATTCTTCAGTATCCAGCATTCTTCCCAGCCCTATATCACCACAGGCTTGCTCACCAGAGTCCGGACCAAAAAATATCACTCCATCTTGTTGTAATTGAGATACGTTGCGTTGCGTTGGTTGGTTAGTCCACATATGCACATTCATAGCAGGCGCGACCGCAATAGGGCAATTTCTTGCTAAGCATAATGATGACAAGAGATCGTCAGCAAAGCCATGCGTTAATTTTGCTAAGAAATTTGCACTCGCTGGCGCAATAACAATCAAATCATAATTTCGCGATAATTCTATATGCGACATCCCATTAGATGTATTGCTTTTCCATAAGCTGGTTAACACTTCCTTGCCCGATAGAGCTTGAAATGTAAGGGGGGTAATAAATTGACTTGCAGATTCGGTCATAACGACTTGGACATCGAAATCATCCTTAACAAGAAGACGTGTTAATTCAGCAGCTTTGTATGCAGCTATACCTCCAGTAATACCAAGAATGATTTTATGAGATGCCAAGATAATGTTTACGCAATAGCGATGAATTAAGTTATTTTAATTTTTATTAATTGCATATAATTAATAGAATAAATGGGAAACAAGTATATCAAAGATATATAAGGCAATAAATTAATTTAGACATTGAATTGGATGCAGAATGATTAAAAAGTATTCTAAAAATATTATTTGGATTTTAGTGGCTTTGCTTGGAGCTGTAGCGTTTTCTACTATAGCGCTTAGTCGAAATGAAAGCATTAACGCGGTTTGGTTTATTACGGCCGCAGCATGTATTTACATGATTGCCTATAGATTCTATGCAAGCTGGATTGCAGCTAAAGTTCTAGTGATTGATGAAAATAAGAAAACACCAGCTTTGAGATTGAGAAACGATAAAGATTTTATTCCTACAGATAAATGGATTGTATTCGGCCATCATTTCGCGGCTATAGCAGGACCAGGGCCTTTAGTAGGCCCTACATTAGCGGCTCAATTTGGATATCTTCCTGGCATGCTATGGATATTAATAGGCGCTGTGCTAGGTGGCGCTGTCCAAGACATGACAACATTATTTTTTTCTATGAGACGCAACGGCAAAAGTCTTGGTCAAATGGCAAGAGATGAGATTGGAATTATTGGTGGTACCGCTTCATTAGTTGGTACTTTTTTAATTATGGTTATTTTGATAGCAGTTCTTGGATTGGTAGTAGTAAACGCTATGAAACATAGTCCTTGGGCAACATCAACAGTAGCTGCAACTATCCCTATAGCTATTTTTATTGGTATTTATTTAAGGTCTATTAGATCAGGAAGAGTTCTCGAAGCCTCATTGATTGGATTTGGACTATTGCTTTTAGCTGTTTTCGCTGGAGGTTTAATTGATCATTCTGAAACGATGCGAACATACTTTGATCACGATAGTTTAACGCTAGCATGGGCTGTTATTTTCTATGGCTTTGCAGCGGCAGTGCTTCCTGTGTGGCTTTTATTGGCTCCGAGAGACTATCTTTCTACATTTGTAAAGCTAGGTACAGTGATTGTTTTAGCTATTGCAATTATGACGTTGCAACCCGAAATTAAAATGCCTGCGCTTACTCAATTTACAAATGGTACAGGCCCTATATTTGGTGGCAGCGTATTTCCTTTTGTTTTTATTACGATAGCGTGTGGGTCTATTTCTGGATTCCATTCATTAATAGCCTCAGGTACAACACCGAAATTATTAGACAATGAAAAATATATTCCTATGATTGGTTATGGTGCAATGCTTTTAGAATCTTTTGTAGCAATTATGGCTTTGATAGCTGCTACAGTTTTAGAGCCCGGCGTCTTTTTTGCAATCAATAGTCCGGTAGGTGTTGTTGGAGCAGAGGCAGCTGGCGCTATTCAAAAAATAAACTCATGGGGATTTAAAGTTTCAGTTGAAGAAATGGAATTGCTCGCAAAAAATATGGGTGAAACTTCACTTTTTGCGAGAACTGGTGGAGCTCCTTCGCTTGCAGTCGGTATGGCTAATATATTTGGTAAAGCATTCGGCACACATTTATTAGCGATGTGGTATCACTTTGCAATTATGTTTGAAGCAATCTTTATTCTTACCACCTTAGATGCCGGGACTCGAGTTGGAAGATTTATGTTGCAAGATATGATCGGAAATATTTATCCGAAGTTTGGTCAGACGTCATGGATGCCATCTATCATTTTAAGTAGTGCCATTGTTGTAAGTTGTTGGGGGTACTTTTTGTATATTGGTGTTATAGATCCTAATGGGGGCGTAAATATTTTATGGCCTTTATTCGGCATTGCAAATCAAATGCTTGCGGCAATTGCATTATCAGTTGGTACTGGAATATTGATTAAATCAAAAAAATTAAAATATGCTTGGGTTACTGGCATGCCTTTACTTTGGCTAATCATTGTTACAACAACTGCCGCATATCAGAAAATTTTTAGTCAGGATATTAGAGTTGGATTTATAGCAGCAGCTCGAGATTTAACAGAAAAAATAAATATGGGACTTATTGAGAGCGATAAAATTTCTATTACTCATCAATTAATCTTTAATCAGAAGTTAGACGCTTTTATTACTCTCTTTTTACTTATTATTCTATGGACGGTTGTAATTGATATGTTAAGAATTTCATTTTTCAAAAATAAATCATAAGCCATGCTAAAAGCTATCAAATCATTTTATGAGTTTATAAGAAGATTATCAGGAGATGATCTTTATGATCTTTATCTTGAAAATCATAAGCAATGCTCAAAGAAACACAAGCTCATGACTAAGGAAAAATTTTATCAAGCAACGCTTAATAGAAAATGGAGTGGTATTAAGCGCTGCTGTTAACTTTTCTTAAAAAGATAAATGCCCGCTACGATCATTGGAATAGAAAGCCACTGACCCATCGAGAGATTTAAGAAGAGTAAACCTAGAAATTGATCAGGCTCTCTTGTAAATTCAATAAAAAATCTAAATGCACCATATAGTATTAAAAATAATGCAGATATTTGTCCTGTTTTTCTTTTTTGGTTTGAGTATATCCATAGTGCTAAAAATAAAATTAATCCCTCAAAGAAGCTTTCGTAAAGCTGAGAAGGATGTCTTGGGATATCGTCCACATTAGGGAAGATCATACCTAAAAAGAACTGTGTTGGTCTGCCCCACAACTCAGCATTAATAAAGTTTCCAATGCGACCAAAAGCAAGTCCTAATGGAACCAAAGGCGCAATAAAATCTAAAATCGAAAGCAGAGAAATTTTATATTTTTTTGCCAAGAGCAACATAGCAATAATGACACCTAAAAAGCCACCATGGAAAGACATTCCACCTTTCCATACCGCCATAATTTCCATTGGCTGATGCATGTAATATTGCAGTTGGTAAAACAAAATATAACCTAATCGTCCACCTAAAATGACTCCGATTGCTCCATAAAAGAAAGCGTCGTCTAATATTTGGTCATTCCAAGATAGCCATGGTCGATTTTGGATCTGAACTTTACCTAGCTGAAGAAATCCAATAAAGGCAAAAAGATACATAATGCCGTACCAGTGAATTTCAAATGGCCCGAGATTAAGAGCTACAGGGTTTATTTGGGGGTGAATAAGCATAAGTTTGTTGTCATTATAAGTTAAAATAATTGTTTAAATTGATTGTAATTGTAAGAGGTAATTATGCCCGCATACCGCTCTAAAACGACAACTCATGGTAGAAACCAAGCTGGCGCCCGCGCGCTTTGGCGAGCTACAGGCATGAAAGATGAGGATTTTACAAAACCAATAATCGCAGTTTGTAATTCCTTTACGCAGTTTGTTCCAGGGCATGTTCATTTAAAGGACATAGGACAGCTTGTAGCAAGAGAAATTGAAAAGCATGGTGGCGTTGCTAAAGAGTTTAATACGATCGCCGTGGATGATGGTATAGCTATGGGGCATGACGGCATGCTATATAGCCTTCCAAGTAGGGATCTTATTGCAGATAGTGTTGAGTATATGGTGAACGCGCATTGCGCGGACGCTATTGTTTGTATATCAAATTGCGACAAGATAACCCCTGGTATGTTAATGGCGGCTCTTAGAATTAACATTCCGGTAATTTTTGTGTCGGGTGGACCCATGGAAGCCGGCAAGGTCAATTGGAATAATGAAATAAAGAAATTAGATTTAGTTGACGCTATGGTGGCTGGAGCTGACACGAGAGTCTCTGATAAAAATTCTGATGAAATTGAGCGCTCAGCCTGCCCAACATGCGGCTCTTGCTCTGGTATGTTTACAGCAAATTCAATGAACTGTTTAACTGAAGCTTTAGGATTAAGCTTGCCTGGTAATGGCAGTACTTTGGCTACTCATGCAGCTCGAAAGAGATTATTCCAAGAAGCTGGAAGACTTATTGTTGATTTAGCTAAACGATATTACGAAGGTGAAGATGAAAGTGCTCTACCAAGAAACATTGCAAGTTTTAAAGCCTTTGAAAATGCAATGAGTTTAGATGTATCTATGGGAGGCTCAACAAATACTGTTCTTCATTTACTTGCGGCAGCTCACGAGGCTAAAGTAAATTTCACAATGCAAGATATAGATCGCATCTCAAGAAAAGTACCTTGCTTAGCAAAAGTAGCTCCTGCTTCAGCTAAATTTCATATGGAAGATGTTCATAGAGCAGGCGGTGTGATGGGTATTTTAGGAGAGCTTGATCGCGCCAAATTAATTTATAGAGATGTTCCAACTGTTCATTCGAAAAATTTAGGCGAAGCAATAGAACAATGGGATATTATGACGACCAAAAATGAAGAAGTTAAAAACTTTTATCGTGCTGCACCAGGAGGCATACCTACTACAATCGCATTTAGTCAAAGCATGCTTTATCCCACTTTAGATGACGATAGAACTTCTGGCTGTATTCGAAATAAAGAGCACGCTTACAGTCAAGATGGCGGACTAGCAGTTTTATTTGGAAATATTGCGCGCAATGGCTGCATTGTTAAAACAGCAGGTGTTGATGAAAGTATTTTAAAGTTCAAAGGACGCGCGCGCGTTTTTGAATCACAAGACGAAGCTGTAGCAGCTATCTTGGGTGATAAGGTTGTTGCCGGTGATGTAGTTGTCATTATATATGAAGGGCCAAGAGGCGGCCCTGGCATGCAAGAGATGCTCTATCCAACCACCTATTTAAAATCAAAAGACCTCGGTAAAGTTTGCGCGCTTTTAACTGACGGAAGATTTTCTGGAGGAACCTCTGGATTAAGTATAGGTCATGTATCTCCTGAAGCTGCAGAGCAGGGGGAGATTGCTTTGATTGAAGAAAATGATCAAATTGAAATTGATATTCCTAATAGAACAATTAATTTAATGATCAATGACGAGGCTCTCACTCAAAGAAAAAATAAAATGAATGCTAAAGGCAAAAGTGCTTGGAAACCTAAACCAAGAACAAGAAAGGTATCTCAAGCATTAAGAGCTTATGCATTAATGGCTACAAGTGCTGATAAAGGCGCTATTCGTGATATTTCAAAATTAGAGGAAATTTAATTTTTAAAAATGATAAGTGAAAAGAATATATCTTCAGCTCAGAGCTACAAGATTACTCAAAATGAAATTGGCTTAAAATTTATTACTATCGATAACGAGCTTGGTTCTGCAAAGATTGCGCTTCAAGGCGCCCACATCATGCAATGGAAACCTCATAATGTTAAGGATGAAGTTTTATGGCTTTCAAGTAATGCGAGATACATGCATGGAAGGTCTATAAGAGGCGGTGTTCCAATTTGCTGGCCTTGGTTTGGCGCCCACCCTACTGATGGAAGTTTTTGTCCGCATGGATTCGCTAGAGTTATACCATGGCGCATTAATGATGTTATTGATTTAGAAAATGGCGCCACTAAGGTTACATTAGTGATGCTTCCTACCCCTGAAGTAAATAGACAACTTTCATATCAATTTAATCTAGAATTTTCTATTACGATTGGCCTTTCAATCCATCTTGATCTTA
This sequence comes from uncultured Methylophilaceae bacterium, assembly GCA_903914945.1. Taxonomy (GTDB): domain Bacteria; phylum Pseudomonadota; class Gammaproteobacteria; order Burkholderiales; family Methylophilaceae; genus Methylopumilus. The sequence continues at coordinate 11,025 of CAIWQV010000035.1, read as the reverse complement.
AAACGACAAATTTATCTGAACAGCCTTTCTTGATTGGTGAGGGATATCACACTTATTTTAAGATAAGTGACATTGAAAATATTAAGGTAACAGGATTAGAGAATAAAATTTACTCAGATAAGACTAGAGGATATAAAAAATTCACCCAAGATGAAGAAATTCAATTTAGAGAGGAATTCGACCGCGTTTATTTAAATACTAAAGACGATTGTATTATTCATGATAAAGGGCTTAATAGAAAAATTACGGTAAAGAAACAAAATAGTGATTCGACAGTGATTTGGACGCCGTGGGATAAAAAAGTTAAAACTATGGTTGATATGGGAACTGAAGGCGAATGGAAAAAAATGATTTGTGTGGAAAGTGTTAATGCCTTAGAGAGTAGCGTTATGGTCTATCCGAATCAGTCTCACAATCTAATAGCCGAGTATTTAGTTCAAGAATATTAAGGCTTAAATTTTCTTCAAATTACATTTAATTTAAATAAGTTTAGTAGTATCATAACTAACGCAAAAATCAATTTAAGGGTGGAAATAATATGAAATCAGTAATTTTAGGTATTGCAATGGTTGGCGCGTTTTTAACAAATCAAGCACAGGCTGCAGACGCTAAAGCTGCTGAAGCATTAGCTCAAAAAAGTGGATGTTTAGCTTGTCATAGCATTCAAAACAAAGTGGTTGGACCATCATATAAAGATGTGGCTGCTAAGTACAAAGGCGACAAAGGTGCTGAAGCAAAATTAGTAGCTAAGGTTAAAGCGGGTGGTAGTGGTGTTTGGGGCCCTGTTCCAATGCCAGCAAATAGCCCGCAAGTTAAAGACGAAGATATTAAAACAATCGTTCAGTGGGTTTTATCACTTTAATCAAGTGTTAAACTTAATAAAAAACCGGCTTAGGCCGGTTTTTTATTAAGATGACTGTGTTTTATTGAGTAAGTAAAATAAAAAATAATTCCAATTAATACCCAAATCAAAAATCTTCTCCAGGTTTCAGCAGGCAGGAAAAACATTAAAGCGCTACATGAAAAAATTCCCAAGAGAGGAACAAGTGGATGCCATTTATTTTTAAAAGTTGCTTTATTATTCTTATGGAGTTTTCTTACATAGATTACGCCTAATGAAACAATTACAAAAGCAGCTAATGTTCCAATATTGACAATCTCAGCTAAGGTACCTAAAGGTATGAAGCCAGCAATTACTGAGATAATTAACCCACAAAAAATAATAACTTTTACAGGGGTGTTAGTGCTTTTGTTCACCTCACTTAAAGCATGGGGCAATAATCCATCTCTACTCATTGCAAATATAATTCTTGTTAAAGCGTAATAAAGAACAAGCATAACAGTTGTGAGTCCAGCAATAACACCAGTGGCAACTAATGCAGAAGCTCCTTGAAAGCCTATTTTTTGTAGCGCATAGGCAATCGGAGAAGAAACGTTAAGTTCTTGGTATGGAACTACACCTGTCAGAAGCAATGAAACGACAATGTATATTACAGTGCAAAAAGCGAGTGAACCAATAATCCCCCTTGGAAGATCTCTTTGGGGATTAATTGCTTCTTCCGCAGCAGTAGAAACGGCATCAAAACCAACATATGCAAAAAATACTAATGAGGCGCCTGCAAGAACACCTACCGTTTGTCCATCCGGTAAAGTTGCAAACCATCCATAGGGCATAAAGGGATGCCAATTTGCTGGATTAACATTAAATATAGCGACAGAAATAAATAATGTAATTGTTAAGAGTTTAATAAAAACCATTGCAGCATTAAATTTAGCGCTTTGCTTTACGCCAACAATAAGTAAAGACATGATGACTAATATAATGAGCATTGCTGGAAGATTTACGAAGCCACCCAAAGCCGGTGCTTTTGATAAAGACTCAGGAAGACCTACACCCATTGCAGTGAGCGCATTATTAAAGTACCCAGACCATCCGTTTGCAACTGCTGCAATAGACATGCCGTATTCCATAAGTAGAATCCAACCAATAATCCACGCAAAGAATTCACCAAATGCAACATAACTATAACCATAGGCGCTGCCGCAACCACCAATTGATGATGACAATTCTGCGTAAGCTAATGCTGCAAAGGCACAAGCGAAACCTGAAACTATAAATGATAAAATGACTGCAGGACCAGCTTGGTTAGCAGCAGCTATACCAGTTAAGACGAAAATACCAGTTCCTATAATGCAACCAATACCTAAAAGAGTTAAATCTAAAGCACTAAGACATTTTTTTAGATTTGCTGGGTGTTGATGGTTAATATGTTTTTTTCTAAAAATTTTTTCAAACAGGCTATTCATGACTCAACCAATCTTTATTAGTTAAAAAATGTGTATACAGTTTTTCCTCTTTACTGCCTGATTCTGGTTTCCAATCATATTTCCACTGAGCCATTGGAGGCATAGACATTAAAATAGACTCAGTTCTTCCGTTTGATTGCAGACCAAACAAAGTACCTCGATCAAATATTAAATTAAATTCTACATAACGACCGCGTCTATAAAGCTGAAATTCTCTTTCTTTTTCCGTATAGCTAATATCTTTTCGCCTTTGGAGGATAGGTAAATATGCATTTAAAAAAACATCACCTACTGATTTATTTAAATTAAATGAATTCTCAAAGCCTAAATGATTAAAGTCATCATAAAAAATACCTCCGATGCCTCTAGGCTCATTACGATGCTTTAAATAAAAATATTCATCGCAATTTTTTTTAAATTCAGAATAAAGCCTTGCATCATATTGATTAAGCATAGTTTTAAGTGTTTGATGAAAATGAATTGCGTCTTCATCAAAGCCATAATAAGGAGTTAGATCCATACCACCCCCAAACCACCAAATATCTTCGAGACCATCTTTTTTCGCAATAAAAAATCTTACATTCATATGCACTGTGGGTGCAAAGGGATTTTTAGGATGCAAGACTAATGATAGGCCCATGGCTTCCCATTTTCTATCTGCAGCTTCGGGATGCGCAACGCTTGCTGAGCGAGGAAGCTTATCACCTATAACATGGGAGAAGCCAACGCCTGCTCTTTCAAATACACGACCATTCTCTAATAAACAAGAAGTTCCACCACCACCTTCCTTGCGTTGCCATGAGTCATTTATAAAATTTTTACCATCTACAATCTGAAGTGTTTCAACAATATTTAATTGAAGATTGTTAAAGTACTCAAAAACTATATTTGAATTAATCATATTATTTTCTAATTATCTTCTTACTTAAAAAATCTTGAATGGCGGTAGGTTTTTTTTCATTACCGACATTTCCTTCTATAACCCTTACATTTTTTTTGAAGAGATTTTTACAGCCTCTTGATGTTTTGATAGACTGCTTATGACTTAAGTTAGCACTTGTTGAAGTGATTGGGAAGTTAATTGAATTTAATAGGTTTAGAGTGCTATTAACTTTAGGTAATCTGATAGCAATATTACCTGTTTTTCCTTTTAGCCATGCAGGGCAATAATCTGATGCGGGGACAGTCCAAGTATGAGGCCCTGGCCATTTAGTCATTAAATCTTTTTTTTGAGTTTCAGTAATATTTTTAGTATAAATATCGAAGTGATTTAGTTTTGAGCCAATTAAAATAAAGCCTTTTGATCGAGCCCTTTTTTTTAATAGTAGAATTTTTTCTATTGCGCGTTTATTTTTTGGGTCACAACCAAGTCCAAAACAAGACTCGGTAGGGTATGCCAGGATCCCACCATTTTTTAAATATCGAATTAAGCGATGATTAGCCAATTTAATTATTATTTAATGCTCTATAACCTATATCTTTTCGATATTGAGCGCCGTTAAACTTGATAGTATTGATAACTTCATAGGCTTTAGATTGAGCTTCTTTTACAGAATTGCCTAATGCTGTAACAGCCAAAACTCTTCCGCCAGAAGTTAGAAGTTTATTGTCTTTATATACTGTGCCTGCATGAAAAATATAACTATCAGATATAAGTCGATCTTCAATATAAATTTCATCACTTAGTTTTGGATTTTCAGGATAATCTGCTGAAGCTAAAACAACGGCTAAAGCTGTCCTTGTGTCCCATTCGATTTCTGTTGAATCAAGTTTGCCTATTGCCGCGGTATACAATATTTCAAATAAATCACTTTTAAGCCTCATAAGAATAGGCTGCGTTTCTGGATCACCCATGCGACAATTGTATTCTAATGTCTTGACCTCACCACTCTTGCTGATCATTAGTCCCGCATAAAGAAATCCGGTAAATGAAATACCATCTTTAGCCATGCCATCTATAGTTGGGTAGATAATTTCATCCATAACTTTGGCGTAAATTTCTTTTGTAACGACAGGTGCGGGAGAGTAAGCCCCCATTCCTCCTGTATTGGGCCCCATATCTTGATCGAGGAGTCTTTTGTGATCCTGGCTTGTGGCAAGAGGCAGAATTGTTTTTCCATCACATACCACCATAAAGCTTGCCTCTTCACCTTCAAGGAATTCCTCGATAACAACTTTAGCCCCTGCATCTCCAAATCTATTATCTACAAGCATAAAATCAACTGCATCATGAGCTTCCTTATCCGTCATAGCAACTATGACTCCTTTTCCAGAAGCTAGCCCATCAGCTTTAATTACAATAGGTGCTCGGTGCTCATTGATATATTGATGAGCCTCATCAGATGTTTTAAATGTTTTGTATTTTGCAGTTGGAATATCATGCCTACACATAAAATCCTTAGCAAAATCCTTAGAACTTTCGAGTTGAGCTGCTTTTTGAGTCGGACCAAAGATATTTAAATTTTTAGACCTAAATAAATCAACAATACCTTTAGATAGGGGCAACTCAGGACCAACCACAGTTAAATCAATGGTTTCTTTAATAGCAAAATCAGCAAGAAGATTAATATCTGTAAGATTAACATTTTTGAATTTTGGATTGAGGTGAGTGCCACCATTTCCTGGCGCTATAAAGATAGATTTAACTTTGCTGCTTTGAGAAAGTTTCCACGCTATAGCATGTTCTCTTCCCCCACTTCCAATCACTAAAACTTTCATAAGTTAATGCCTAAAGTGACGGTATCCGGTAAATAACATTACAAGGCCTAATTCATCTGCAGCTGAAATAACTTCCTCATCTCTTAAGCTGCCACCCGGCTGAATAACACATTTTGCGCCAGCAGCAGCGATGACATCAATACCATCCCTAAAGGGGAAGAAAGCATCTGAAGCCACCACTGAATTTGTTAAGTCTAAATTTGCATGTTGAGCTTTAATTGATGCAATTTTAGTGCTATCGACTCTGCTCATCTGGCCAGCACCTATACCTAAAGTTTGATTGGACTTACAAAAAACAATGGCATTTGATTTAACATACTTAGCAACACGCCATGCAAAAAGCATGTCAGAAAATTGCTCCTCATTTGGCTTTAGTTTTGATACGATTTTGCAGTTATTAATATCTATATTGAAGTCGTCCGGCGACTGCACTAATAAGCCACCACCAATTTTTTTTAATTCTAACGGATTAAAATTATTATCAAGCGCAACTTCTAATAGCCGTATATTCGGTTTTGATTCAAAAATTTTCAGTGACTCACTATCGTAGGATGGAGCAATCACAACCTCAACAAATTGCGTGATGATCTGAGCTGCAGTATTTTTATCTAATGGCATATTGCATGCAATAATGCCGCCAAATGCAGATGTAGGGTCAGTTGAAAATGCTTTTTTATAAGCGTCTAAAAGATCTTTAGAGGACCCAACACCGCATGGATTAGCATGCTTAACAATTACACAAGATGCAAGTTTAAAACTTTTAACACATTCCCATGCGGTATCTGCGTCATTTAAATTATTGTAAGAAAGTTCTTTGCCTTGCAATTGTTTAAAACTTGCCAATGAACCTTTATTAGACATTTCATCCACGTAAAAAGATGCGCTTTGATGTGGATTTTCGCCGTAACGTAAATCCATTTTTTTAGTAAATGTAAGATGAAGTTTATTTGGGTAAGCTACATTTTTATTTGTATCTAGTCTGTTAAGATAATTTGAGATGGCTGAATCATACTTTGCGGTATGCTCAAAAGCTTTTTTGGCCAAGTTAAATCTACATTCTAGATTAAGCGCGCCATCATTCTTTTTTAAAGCATCTTCAATTAGTTTGTAATCTTGAGCATCAGTTACAACAGCCACGCCATTATAATTTTTTGCTGATGATCTGATCATTGCTGGACCACCAATATCAATGTTTTCAATAGCCTCAGAGAGAGGACAGTTTTCTTTAGATATGGTTGCCTCAAATGGATATAAGTTCACCACCACCAAATCAATTAAAGGAATATTAGATTTAGCCATTGTTTGAAGATGTTTCTCGTCATCTCTTTTGCCAAGAATACCACCATGTATTTTTGGGTGGAGGGTCTTCACTCTGCCATCTAACATTTCAGGAAAACCCGTGTAATCACTGACTTCAATGACAGGAATATTATTGTCAGCAAATAATTTTGCTGTACCGCCAGTTGATAAAATTTCAACATTATATTTAAGTAGTGTCTTGGCGAATTCGATAATGCCTTTTTTGTCTGATACGCTTATGAGAGCTCGCTTGATTTTAATCATGGCTAGATATCAATCTTATGTTGTTTTAATTTTTTTCTAAGAGTGTTTCTATTAAGACCAAGAATTTCTGCTGCTTTACTTTGATTACCCTTTGATATGCCCATGATGTAAGTTAATAGAGGTTTTTCAACAAGGCCAACTACCATGTCATAAACATTGGTTGGATTTTCGCCATTTAAGTCCTTGAAGTACTGATCTAAAGATTGGTTTACACAATCAGGTATATCTGTTTTCTTTTCCATTAAGCTACCAACATTTCTTCTTCATACTTTATATATGGGGATTCAATCGATAGAAAATTAAAATAATCTTCAATAGTTTTAATTTGTTCATCAATTGTTTCAATTGTATTCATATAGTGTCTAAAATTTGCAGAATTTTTTAATCCTTTCGTGTACCAGGAGATATGTTTTCTAGCAATTTTTAATCCTGCATTTTCGCCATAGAAGCCATAGAGTTCATTTACATGAGCAATGGTGACATTTTTTATTTCATCAATTGATGGATTATCTAAATGTTTTCCTGTTTTAAGGTAATGATCAATTTCTCTAAAAATCCAGGGCTTGCCTTGCGCCGCTCTTCCAATCATTACTCCATCTACCCCGGTGTAATCTAAGACATATTTTGCTTTTTCTGGCGTTGTGATATCACCATTAGCAATTACAGGAATATTCACTGACTGTTTCACTGCAGCAATGGTGTCGTACTCGGCATTACCCATATATAAACAAGCCCTTGTTCTGCCATGAATAGCCAATGCTTTAATGCCGATATCTTCAGCAATTTTTGCAATTTCTATAGCATTACGATTTTTAGTATCCCAACCAGTTCTTATTTTTAGTGTGACAGGAACGTCTACAGAGTTAACAACCGATGATAATATTTTTTGAACAAGTGGCTCGTCTTTAAGAAGAGCTGATCCCGCCATTACATTACATATTTTTTTTGCTGGGCATCCCATATTGATATCAATAATTTGAGCGCCATGATCTACATTGAACTGTGCCGCTTCAGCCATCATTTTCGGATCAGCACCTGCGATCTGAACTGAAATTGGGTCAACTTCACCCTCATGATTGGCTCGACGAAGTGTTTTCTGACTTCCGTATAGAAGTGAGTTTGATGTCACCATTTCGCTCACCGCCATACCAGCACCAAACTTTTTGCAAAGTTGGCGGAAAGGGCGATCCGTGACTCCTGCCATCGGAGCAACAACTAAATTGTTTTTAACGGAAATAGAACCTATTTGCACTATATATATTCGTTTAGGGAAAGTTGCCTATTTTATAGGCAAATGACTTTTTATAAAAGTGAAGTCTTAAAATTACTTATGCCACTGATAGCCTAAATCGGCTATTTTTTCCTGTATTTCTCGAATGGCTTCATGGACCAATTTTGCCGAACCTTTAACTCCAAGCTCAATTGTCTTAACAGGCCTTAGTTTAGGGAGGCTAAAAAGCTTAATCTCTGGATATTTTTTCACAATACTATTCATTAAATCGATTAACTGACTTTCGCTCACATCATTTATCCAAATAGAGGCCTCAGCGAAATCATTTTTATTTAATAGGTCTTTATAGTATTCGTTTAAGACCCATTCAACCATTGGCCAAGCCATTTCTGGAAATCCAGGTAGGAAATGGTGGTGTCTGATTTTGAATCCAGGTATTTTATTAATTTCATTTGGAATTAATGATGCGTCATTTGGAATGTCCGCCATTAAAACTCTCTTAGGATAAGCGCCCTCACCAAATTGTGCTTCAATTCTTTTGACAGCCTCTTCATTTCGAATTAATTGTAAATTGAATGCATCTGCAGCAGCTTGTCTTGTAAAGTCGTCAGGAGTGGCTCCGATACCTCCAAAACAAAAAACGATTGTTTGGGATTTTATTGATTCTTTAATTGATTGAATAATTTCATCCGAATCATCTTGAATATATTTAACCCAAGATAATGAAAGCTCATATTTTTTTAATGTTTTTTGCAGATAATCAAAATGTTTATCTTGTCTTTTGCCAGATAAAATTTCATCGCCAATAATTAGAGCGCCAAATTCCATTTTAATGTGCCGCATCCCAATTCAATCCAACACCAATATCAACAATAAGGGGGATATCGAGTTTTGCGACTCCCTCCATTAAGATGGGTAATTCTTTTTGTAAGATTTCAATTTCATTATTAGGGACTTCAAAAACGAGCTCGTCATGCACCTGCATAATCATTTTAGTTTTTAAATCTTTACGTGAAGTAAGCCACTGATCGACTGCAATCATAGCTAATTTAATGAGGTCAGCAGCTGTTCCTTGCATAGGCGCGTTGATTGCAGCTCTTTCTGCAGCAGCTCTTCTGATGCCATTTGAGCCATTAATTTCAGGAATCCATAATCGCCTTCCGAAAAAAGTTTCAACATAACCTTTATCTTTAGCGAATAATTTTGCGTCTTCCATATAACGCTTAACACCAGGGTATCTTGCAAAATAAGTTTCAATATAATTTGAAGCAGCACTTCTTTCGATACCAAGTGATTTAGATAGGCCAAATACACTCATTCCATATATCAATCCAAAATTAATGACTTTGGCATAGCGTCTTTGTTCTTGTGAAACAGCATTTAGATCACAATTAAAAATTTCAGCTGCGGTTGATTTATGGATATCCTCATTGTTCTTAAATGCATCAAGTAATCTCTTGTCTTGAGATAAGTGTGCCATGATTCTTAGTTCTATTTGTGAATAGTCCGCAGAAAGAATGGCCGAATCTTGATTCGCAATGAATGCTTCTCTAATTTTTCTACCTTCTAATGTTCTGATAGGAATATTTTGTAAATTGGGATCTGAGCTAGCTAGTCTTCCAGTAATTGCAACTGCTTGATTGTAGCTTGTATGAATTCGTCCAGTGCTTGGATTAATCATTTTTGGTAATTTATCTGTGTAGGTTGATTTAAGTTTAGATAAACTTCGATGTTCGAGTAGTAATTTGGGTAATGGATAGTCGAGTGCTAATTCCTGAAGGACATCCTCATCAGTAGAGGGGGCTCCTGAAGGAGTTTTCTTTAAAGGTTTGATACCTAATTTATTAAATAAAATATCTTGCAGTTGTTTGGGGGACGCTAAATTAAAAGGCTGTCCAGCTAATTGATATGCCTCCTCTTCAAGCAATAGAATTTTTTTTCCAATTTCATGACTTTGGACGTTTAATTTTTTATCATCAATTAGCACACCATTTCTTTCAATTTTTAAAAGTACTTCTAAAGTAGGCATTTCAATTTTTTCGTATATAAATTTGAGTGATGTCTCGTTATCAATCGCAGGATTAAAAAATTGATTTAATTGCAATGTGATATCAGCATCTTCAGAGGAATAATTAGATGCAATATCAATATCTACTTCATTAAATTTAAGTTGGTTGACACCCTTACCTGCAACTTCCTCATAGCTAACGCACGTATGACCCAAATGCCTTAAACTTAAATTATCCATACCGTGGCTTTGATGGCTTTCAGTTACATAACTTTGTAACATCGTGTCGTGCTGAATACCTTTAAGATGAATGCCATGATTTAAAAATACATGTGAATCATATTTTATATTTTGCCCAATCTTTTTAATTTGCTCATCTTCTAAGATTGGTTTTAGAAGGCTTAATGTATGATCAAGTGACAGCTGTTTAGCAGTTCCTGGATAGTCATGTGCTAGAGGAATATAAGCGGCTTCACCAGGAGTCACAGCCATTGATATACCTACAATTTTGGCTTGCATAGGATCAAGTGAGTTGGTTTCCGTATCAACGCACAAATAGCTTTTTTCTTTAACTTTTTTTAGCCAGCTATTTAATAAAGTCTCATCAAAAATAGTGTCATATTTTATTTTAGAGATAAATTGGCTAGGTGATTTGATAGATACTTTTTCTGCGCTTACATAACTCGAGTTATTTTCTTTGTGAGCGCCATCTTTAATTTCATTGAGCCAATTCTTAAATTCAAATCTTTGGTATAAATTTTCTAGCGCGGATTGATCTTGAGCTTTGGGCTTTAAATTATTCCAATTTTTATCGATATCCAAATCACATCGAATCGTAATAAGATCTTTTGCTTTTGGAATCCAATCTAATGCTTTCCTTAAATTTTCCCCAACTACGCCAGAAAATTGAGAGGCATTAGCGACAATATTATCAAGCGTATGATATTCGTTAAGCCATTTCAATGCAGTTTTAGGACCTACCTTTTCAACACCTGGCACATTGTCTGAGGTATCTCCAATAAGCGTTAAGTAATCAATGATTTGATTAGGCAATAGACCAAATTTATTTTTAACACCTTGAATATCAAGCTTTTCATTGCTCATGGTATTAATTAAAGTTACATGCTCATTCACAAGCTGAGCTAAATCTTTGTCGCCTGTAGAAACCACTACATTAAATTGATTTTGAGTTGCCTCT
>CAIWQV010000034.1 GCA_903914945.1 uncultured Methylophilaceae bacterium | reverse complement strand
CGAATGCCATGTGGATCTCTAAACGCAAGCAAACCAAAATTAGCAATCATGGACACAACCGCGTAAGCACCTTTGCAGCGCTTATGCACTGAGGTGACAGCATCAAAAACTACATCACTATTAAGAACGCTACTTTTTGAAGACTCTTCTATTTCATGCGCTAATACATTAAGTAAAACTTCTGAATCTGATGTGGTATTGATATGGCGAAGATCTTGTCTAAAAATATCTTCTTTGAGTTTTTCAGCGTTCGTTAGATTACCGTTATGGCCTAAAACAATACCAAAAGGTGAATTCACATAGAAGGGTTGTGCTTCAGCGGCTGAAGATGAGCCTGCGGTAGGATAACGCACATGCGCAATACCAGCGTTACCAATGAGATTTCGCATATGTCTCGTGTGAAAAACATCTTTCACAAGGCCATTATTTTTATGCATATAGAAGGTGTTGCCGTCACAAGTCACAATACCGGCAGCATCCTGACCACGATGTTGTAGAACTAATAAGCCATCGTAAAGTAGCTGATTAACAGGATTTTTACCAACAATTCCAAGGATTCCACACATTTCAGCGCCTTAAAAATATGTTCGTTGTGAATATTTTACATGCTTAAGGATGTCTAGTGGCAAATAAACACCTGCCTTAGCTGCAAAAGATTCGAAATAGGGTTTGATACGTGCATCTTGCCAAGCCGCGTGCTTTTCAAACGAGGTTGACTGAACTACGAGATGACAAATAAGACCAATCAGAAACGCTCGAATAAAGCCAAATAACCCGCCCATCAGAATGTTAGGAAATGTAAGTCCTGTATATTTAATAAACTTATTAAGAATTGCAATCACACCCATTGAGGCAATTAATACGGTTATAAAAACAAGAATGTAAGCCACTAGACTTCGGATTGACTCGGTCTCAATCCAGTTAAGTTTTAAAGCTAGGATAGGTGAAAAAGATTGTGCTAAATAAAAAGCAAAAAACCAAGCGATGATTGCTAGAAGTTCTCGCACAAAACCGCGGTAGCAGCCGAGAAGAGTAGATATGATGACGATGATAAAAAAACCATAATCAACAAATGTCATCAACTAATCTTCTTAATAATACCAATGACACCAGCATTCTTAATTTTAAGCATTGTTTCTCTGGCAAGTGCTTCTGTTTTAAACTCGTCTGTAATCAAACGTAATTTATCTACTCCATTAATTTTAATAGTTTCAATTTTAGTTTGAATACCTAATTGGCTCATTTTTTGTTGAAGAGATTGAATTTTTTTATTTTCAGAAAAAATACCTAATTGAATATAAAGTCCGCTATTGGATGGCGCTAATATTTCAGTTTCATTTTTTGTTTTTGTATCGCTGCTAGGTGTTATATCTTTTTTGGCTTGAGGTGGAGTGATTTCTGGAGTTTCTTGCTTGGGCTCTGCAGATTTAATAGTATCGACAGCGCTTTCATTAACAACGGGAGAGCTTTCCATTGTAATTTTAATAGGTTCTGTGGGACCTTCTTGATTGCGATTTTTTAGTACAAACGGAGCAGATATTAGAAGGATAAATAAAATAACGCTCGCGCCTAAAAGCCTCTTCTTGGCTTGACTAATCAGCTTATCTTCTTGGGGTTGTATTGAATTGTCTTCGCTCATAACTTAGGAATAAGTTTCATAATATCGGCTACTGTAAAAAATGATCCGAATACGATTATTCTATCATTGCTAGACACTTCCTTGGACGCAAATTGATAAGCTTCTTGAATGTTTTTAAATGATTTCACAAGAGAATCTTGGTTGCTATTTTTGATAGCATTAGAAATGGTGCCGAGATCTGCTGCCCTATCGTGCTGAATTTCAGCAATACACCAATAATCGATATCATGAATGAGCGCTTTAATCACACCTACAATATCTTTATCTTTAAGAATTGAAAATACCGCAACTGTTTTTCCGAGTACAGCGTGTGCTTTTAAATTATGACTTAGAGATAAAGCTGCTTGGGGATTGTGTGCAACATCAAAAACCAAGGAAGGATTTCTTTGCACTTCCTCAAAACGCCCGGGCAATAAAGTTAATGCGATCCCTTTTTGAATTGCACTTTCATTTAATGGCAATTTATCATCAAGTGTCTTTATAGCCATTAAAGCGCTTGTTGCATTTTGAAGCTGAAACGTTCCTTGTAATTTAGGAAGAGGTACATTCATCACAAAGGATGATTCAATTAAGAAATCAAACGAATCATGATGTGCCTCATACCCAAAATGCTGGCCTATTAATCTTAAAGGGGCCTGAATAGATTCACAATATTCAATCAAGGAATGCGGTGGATTTAAGTCGCCACAAATAGCCGGTTTATGAGAACGATAAATGCCTGCTTTCTCAAATCCAATTGCTTCACGTGTATGACCAAGATAATCCATATGATCAAGATCGACAGTCGTAACAATGGCACAGTCAGAATCAAAAACGTTTACTGCATCCAATCTGCCGCCTAGGCCGACTTCAAGAATAATAATATCAGTGTATGCTTCTGAAAAAATAATCATGGCCGCAAGTGTGCCGTATTCAAAATAAGTAAGTGACACCCCTTCTCTTGCAGATTCAATTTTTTCAAAAGCTTCGCAAATAAGTTCGTCGGGAACTTCGGTACCTTGAATTTTAATACGCTCATTAAACGCTAGGAAATGGGGTGAGGTATAACATCCAACTTTATACCCAGCTGTTTTATAGATGGATTCAAGAATAGCGCATGTTGAACCTTTACCATTGGTGCCACCTACAGTAATTACTGGCGCAGAGATTTTTATATCTAGGCGATCTATGACATCCCTGATGCGATCCAAAGTTAGATCAATCGATGAAGGATGAATGGATTCGATATACCCTAGCCAATCATTAAGATTCATAGGGTGTTTAAGTAAAGACTTAGGGGACGTTAAATTAATTTTTAGATAATTTAGATATTAAATTGACAAGCTTCTTTTTCATATCGCGTCGATCTACAATCATATCGATCGCGCCATGCGTTAAAAGAAATTCAGAACGCTGGAAACCTTCAGGTAATTTTTCACGCACTGTTTGTTCAATAACGCGAGGGCCCGCAAAACCAATTAATGCTTTAGGTTCAGCAATAATAATATCGCCTAGCATTGCAAAGCTTGCAGAGACTCCGCCCATAGTGGGATCGGTAAGAATTGAAAGGAAAGGTAATTTTGCTTCACTTAATTTTGTTAATGCTGCGCTAGTCTTTGCCATTTGCATAAGAGACAAGAGTCCTTCTTGCATGCGAGCGCCGCCACTTGCAGAAACACAAATAAATGCAGCCTTCGCCTTTATTGCAGCTTGAATACCTCGCACAAATTTTTCACCGACAACAGACCCCATTGAACCGCCCATGAATTTAAATTCAAAAGCAGCTACT
>CAIWQV010000033.1 GCA_903914945.1 uncultured Methylophilaceae bacterium | reverse complement strand
ACCTCCTAAAAGCACAGGTCGAGATCATTTCAATGAAGTTTGGTTAAATAAACACTTACAAAAATCTTACGCTAATCAAGACATTCAAAGAACGCTATTAGAATTAACTGCGCTCAGTACTGTGAATGCCATTCATGCACATCTTAAAAATGTTAGTGAGATTTATCTATGTGGTGGTGGTGCATTAAATAATTTTTTAATTGAACGATTAAAATCACTGATGCCTGATGCTCAGATTCAACTCACTGATGTCCTTGGAATAGCAACTCAGCATGTCGAAGCTGCCGCATTTGCTTGGCTTGCAAAACAATCCCTATTTTCAAAGCCAGGTAACTTACCTGAAGTCACCGGCGCTAAAGGCTTGCGCATTTTGGGTGCACTCTATCCCGCTTAAATATAGCGCTAGCAAAAGTGTTATGAAAAGTTATAATTCATTTAATGATTAACTTTAATTTTCAAAAATGAAATCAACTAAAGTCACATTAAACTTTGACCAAGAATCAACCTCCATCGATTTACCTTTGGTAAAAAGTACCATGGGCAACGATGCAATTGATATGCGTCAATTAGGTGCTCATCAAATTTTTAGTTATGACCCTGGTTTTATGTCGACTGCTTCATGCAGTTCCGAGATCACTTTTATTGACGGCGAAAAAAGTCTTCTTCTATATCGCGGTTATCCTATTGAACAACTTGCAGAACACTACGACTTTTTAGATGTGGCTTATCTTTTGATGCATGGTGAGTTACCAAAACCAAAAGAAAAAGAAACTTACTCAACCGCCATTAATCGTCACACGATGCTTCACGATCAATTGAATAATATTTTCCGCGGCTTTAGACGTGATGCTCACCCCATGGCTGTTATGGTAGGCGTTGTGGGTTCAATGTCTGCATTTTATTTTGACAGTATGGATGTGATGAATCCTGAACATCGCCAAATATCAGCACATCAACTTTTAGCTAAAGTCCCGACGATTGCGGCATGGAGTTACAAATATAGCTTAGGCCAACCTTTTATCTACCCGCAAAATCATTTGAGCTATGCAGAAAACTTTATGCGCATGATGTTTGCAACGCCTTGTGAAGAATACAAGCCTAACCCTGTATTAGCTAAGGCATTTGAACGTATTTTAATTTTGCACGCAGATCATGAACAAAATGCTTCAACATCTACAGTGAGGCTCGCGGGCTCTTCAGGTGCAAATCCTTTTGCATGTATTGCTGCAGGTATTGCATCGCTCTGGGGTCCTGCTCATGGTGGTGCAAATGAGGCTACTTTAAAAATGCTTGAAGAAATGGGTGATGAAAGCCGTATTGGTACATTTATTAAACGCGCAAAAGACAAAGACGATTCATTCCGAATGATGGGTTTTGGTCATCGTATTTATCGCAACAGAGATCCTCGCGCAGAAATTATGCGCAAAACCTGTTATGACGTCTTAGATGAACTTGGTTTAAAAGATGATCCTATTTTTAAACTTGCGATGAAATTAGAGCAAATTGCGCTCGAGGATGAATACTTTATTGAGAAAAAACTTTACCCGAATGTAGATTTTTACTCAGGCATTGTGATGCGCGCTATGGGTATTCCTAATTCAATGTTTACGGCTGTATTTGCGCTTGCAAGAACAGCAGGCTGGGTCGCGCAATGGAATGAAATGTTAAGCCAACCTGGAAGTAAAATTGGCAGGCCTCGCCAAGTCTATACGGGCAAAGCTAAGCGCGACGTTCCGAATAAATAAGATTTAAGCTGAGAAAGACGAACCGCAACCACAAGTCGTTTGTGCGTTTGGATTCTTAATCACAAATTGTGAGCCTTGCACGCTATCTTGGTAGTCTATTTCTGCACCCATTAAATATTGCAAACTCATCGGATCAATGAGTAAAGTTACTGAATCTTTTGTCACTTGCGTGTCATCTTCATTCGTAGTTTCTTCAAATGTAAATCCATATTGAAAACCTGAACATCCACCGCCACTCACGAATACACGAAGTTTCAATTCTGGCTGTCCTTCTTCTTCAATTAATGCCTTCACTTTCTTTACAGCATTGTCTGTAAAAATAAGTGGGGTAGGCATTTCCATTTCTTTTGATTCAACCATTTGGTTCATAACATTTACTCCTTATTATTTCTTTTTAGCTGACTGATTAAAATCTTTAGCCACTTCTTTAAGTCGTCCATACACTTTAGCACCTGCATGAATTTCTATCACTTTATATTCAATATCGCCTGTCACTCTTGCATTGGCATGAAGCTCTAAATATTCAACGCATACAATATTACCATTGACGTCACCCCCAATAATAGCAGTGTGTGCTGACACGTTTCCTTTAATACGGCTTTTATTGCCCATAATAAGAGTGCCGGCCGTGCCTGGAAGTTCAGTGAGATTGCCTTGAATCGAGCCATCTACGCGAATGCCGCCTGAATAAGTCACATTACCTCGCACTGTAATATCTTTATCAATCAATGTATCAATCGTGCGCGCTTTATTCTTTTTATTAAAAAACATCAAATATCCTTTATCGTTTCTTACCAACCATTTTTTCGTAAAAAAGAATGTCCTCTTTTAGCTTATTATTTTCTTGCTGCAGCTTTGTAATATCCCCTGAAACTTTATCGCCAGAAATCGATTTCAGTTGTAATTCAATTTTTTGTTGTAACAATTGCCCTTGTATCGATTGGTTGTCAGCTTCTAATGATTCAATTTTGGAAATAAAACCAATCACTGAACCGCCATTTAATTCCCAATAAGTGAGCCCTACGCCACCTATAAATGACAATCCTGCAATCATAAGGTAGGTATGCCATGTCGCACCCGTTTTTACGCGCATCCGTCGACGCGTCACACCAAAATATTTATTATAGGTTCGTTTAACTTTTTTCATAGAATCAACACTTTATGGCATCAAGGGCACAAGATCAAGCCCAGAAATCTCCGGCAAATCAAACATCAGATTCATATTCTGCACAGCCTGTCCTGCTGCGCCTTTCACGAGATTATCAATCACAGATAAAACTACAACCTTATGACTGCCTTGCGGCTGATGGATACTAATGCGACATTGATTTGAGCCTCTCACTGATCTTGTTTCTGGATGGGAGCCTACTGGCAGCACATCGACAAACGGCTCATTTTGATATCTTGATTCAAAAAGCGCCTGAATATCTGTTTTCTTAGTGAGCGTTGCATAAAGCGTTGCATGTATGCCCCTAATCATCGGCGTCAAATGTGGCACAAAAGTGAGATGTACCGGTTGATTCGCAACATTTGTAAGTCCTTGCGTAATTTCCGGTAAATGTCTATGTCCTTCTACCCCATAAGCTTTGAAGTTATCGGAAGCTTCTGCTAATAATGCATTCACTTCTGCTTTTCTTCCTGCACCCGACACGCCTGATTTAGCATCTGCAATTAAATCATCTAGATCGATCGCCCCGGATTCAATCAAAGGAATAAACCCCAATTGAATGGCCGTTGGGTAACAACCAGGATTGGCTACGAGTGATGCTTTTTTAATTTTTTCTCTATTTATTTCAGGTAAGCCATAAACTGCTTCTTTTAGTAGATCGCTACATGAATGCGGCATTTTGTACCACTTTTCCCAGACGTTAGCGTCTTTTAATCTAAAGTCAGCGGCCAAATCAATTACTTTGACCCCGGCCTCAAGAAGGGCTGGCACCTCTTGCATCGCAATCCCATTGGGTGTTGCAAAGAATACAACATCACATTTTGTTAAATCAGCGGCCTTAGGATCTTCAAATTTAAGGTCAATGAGACCCCTTAAGCTTGGGAATAAACTAGCAATCGATAAGCCAGCCTCGGCTCTCGAGGTAACGGTTTGAATAGCAACATTGGGGTGCTTGACTAAAATTCTTAATAGTTCAACGCCGGTATATCCGGTCGCACCTACGACGCCTACTTTGATCTTGGACATATTTGGTACCTTTAATTTAAAAGAAGTCTTAACTCTTAAAAACTCATACTAACAAAATTTATTTAACTCTATATAACAAAAAAGCCGCTTGAAAGCGGCCTTTTTGCTCTTTGGAACTTGAAACAATTAACGTTTCGAGAATTGTTTACGTCTACGAGCTTTTCGAAGACCCACTTTTTTACGCTCAACTTCGCGTGCATCACGTGTTACAAAGCCAGCTTGTGAAAGCGTACTTTTTAAATTTGTATCATAGTCAATCAATGCGCGCGTAATACCATGACGCACAGCACCTGCTTGACCCGACTCGCCGCCGCCAATAACGTTTACATTGATATCAAATGTACTTAACGTGTTGGTTAGGTCGAGTGGTTGGCGAAAAATCATACGGGAGGTATAGCGTGAAAAATATTCATCCGCAGGTTTGTCGTTCACAGTGATTACGCCTTTACCTGGCTTCATGAACACACGAGCTACTGAGCTCTTTCTGCGACCTGTTCCGTAATTGTATTTACCTATCATAGTATTTCCTTAACTAAATGCTTAATGGTTGTGGTTGTTGCGCCACATGATCATGCGTTGGGCCTGTATAGACTTTCATCTTTTTAATCATGGCATAACCTAAAGGTCCTTTTGGTAACATTCCCTTCACTGCCTTTTCTAAAGCGCGGCCTGGAAAACGGTCTTGCATCTTAGAGAAGTTCGTTGTTGAAATGCCGCCTGGATAACCTGAATGGCTATGGTAAAGTTTTCCGTCACCTTTGTTACCCGTTACTTTAATCTTTTCCGCGTTGATCACAACAATGTAATCACCCGTATCTACGTGCGGTGTATAAATGGCTTTATGTTTGCCACGTAAACGATGTGCAATCGCACTTGCTAATCTGCCCAATACTGCGTCAGTTCCGTCTACAACGAACCAATCGTGTTTTACTTCATGGGATTTTGCTGAAAATGTTTTCATTTCAATACCAACTTTTGCGCTATAAATTTAAAAAAAGAGGTGAATTCTATGCCAAAACTGCCTGTTTTGTCAATTCTATTAATGATTTAGTTCACATGAAGATAGTGAAAAAATACCCCTAAGAAAACAAGCCCGCCTAGGTAATTATTGCTTAAAAAAGCAGCAAAACAAGCTTCCGGGGCTAGGTTCTTGATTCGACGATAAAGCCAACCAATGAAAATTACTCCTAAAGCTACAAAACAATAAAAAGGCCAACTGAAATGCTCTAAGAAACCTACCCAAACCAAGCAGACCATCATACAGGTATAACTTAACATGATGGCTTCTTTCGCAAAATCTCCAAACCAAATGGCCGAAGAGCGAATGCCAATCTTCAAATCATCATTTTTATCAGTCACAGCATAAAGCGTATCGTAAGCAATGGCCCAGAATAAGTTCGCTAAAAATAATAACCATGTCGTCATGGATAAAGGAGTCTCCTGGGCAACAAAAGCCATTGGAATGCCCATCCCAAAACTTAATCCTAAATATGCTTGTGGCATCACAAAAAATCTTTTTGTTAAAGGATAAGTAAGAGCTAAAAATAAAGCGATCAATGAAAAATAAAAAGCTTCGTGATTTAAAAATAAAACGCATATCAAAGCGCCTATTAACAATGTAATCAGTAAAAAAAGGGCATTTTTGACCGGAATAGATTGATTAGCCAATGGCCTTAATTTTGTGCGTGTCACAAAAGAATCAAATTTACGATCAAGAATATCGTTAGCTACACAACCTGCTGAGCGCATTAGAACTGTGCCAAAAATAAAAATAATGAGGTGTTGAATACTTGGAGTGCCATGTGAGGCTATATAGAGTGCCCATAGTGTTGGCCATAACAACAAGAAAATCCCAATGGGTCTATTAAGACGCATAAGATGAATATAAGAATGCATCTTTGAATAAAGTCTAACTATTCAAGTTTGAATGAAATGGGAACAAGCACATTAAAATTTTTACCGCGAAGACTTTCGGGGGGGGCAGGAAATGGTGAAGCTTTCTTGATCATTTCAAGCGCTTCATTATCTAAAACTTCATAAGTACTACTTTTTTTAATCTTCACACTCACCACGGAACCTTTGCTGTCGATTTCAAGATCAGCAATCACTGTGCCTTGCCATCCTCGCATTTGAGCAATTTTTGGGTATTGCTTATATTTTGCAATCGCATTTGCAAGTAAACTGCTGTAACTCTCTAAATGCTGAGTCACTTGTTCTTGAGGCACAATATTAGGCGTTTTTGAAATAGCTTCGGCAGGCGCTGGAGAGGCTACTTCTTTTGGAATGGGCTGTGCGATTGAGGTCGCATTTTTATCTATGATAGGTGTAATTTTTTTTTGCACAGGCTCAACTTTTTTAATTGGTTGAGGTGTTTCAATTTTTTCAATTGGTTTTTGAATTGGTGAAGTTGAAATTGTGACGCTCATCTCTAAAGGCTTCAATACCGGTTTATTAAATTCAGGTAATCCAATCATCAAGATGATATGAATCGCTATTGAAAAACCAATAGCTTTAGGCAAATCAAAATGAAAAGGTAGGTTTCTCGACAAGCTCACGATTTTTTGATTAATACTTTGAAAAAATTTAAAGAAAATTATAGCCTAAATCAATAAGCTCAAAACAATTTCATTGTTTACTAAAAAGATTCGGTAAAAAAACTTCGACGAGCAAAAGCATCTTTCCTTCTCTTTCCCATTCTGATTGTCTTAACCATACGACATCTTCATGGAGAAGATTTAAGGATTTTAAATGCAAATATAGCGCATCACTTGGTTTGCATATTTGGTATGAAAGTGAACGTCTAAAAATTTTAGGGTCTTTAAATAAAATATTTGCGAGCGATTGTTGCCCAAGGGACTTTAAACAACTCCAGGCATCTTCAATATCACTTTTTTTTAATAAAGTCTTCGCGTAAATCATGGGCAGATCATCGCTCCGAATAATCACTTCACGCATATACTCAGATTTATTTTCTGATATGTAACCCTCATACATGATGTCAACTTTGACATTACCAAATTCTCCCTTTAATCGTTCTGTCAAAGAGCCTTCTTCCGTAAGCCAAGAGAACGCTTTTCCTTCAACTGTAGGCAATGTTAACCAAGTCATGTTTATACTTTCACTCTTTCATTGGCGTGCGTTAGCCAGCGCTTTAAGTGAAGATGAGAAGCTTCTGGATAGTCTTCTAATAATTGATCAGCGATTGTTTTGGCTTCTTCTAATAATTTAAAATCACGATTGAGATTTGCAATGCGTAACATAGGCACGCCACTTTGACGCACCCCTAAAAATTCTCCGGGTCCTCTTATATTTAAATCTTCTTGAGCAATGATGAAACCATCCGTATTCTCAAAAATAACTTTAAGCCTTTGTCGTGCAAGCACTGATAATTTTCTCTGGAACAATAAGATACATGTACTTTTAAGCGATCCGCGCCCGACACGCCCGCGCAATTGGTGTAATTGTGAAAGCCCCATGCGCTCTGCATTTTCAATGACCATTAGTGTCGCATTTGGCACATCAACCCCCACCTCAATCACTGTGGTTGCTACTAATAATTGAATATCGCCCTTCACAAAATCAGACATCACTTTTTGTTTTTCTGATGACTTCATTCTTCCATGGACCAAGCCCACTTTTAAATCTTTAAAATGAGATTTCATGTTTAAGAAAGTTGCTTCTGCAGTTTGAAGTTGCAACAATTCACTTTCTTCAATCAAAGGGCATACCCAGTAAACTTGTGCTCCAGCAAGACAGACCTCATGCACTCTTTTTAAAATTTCATCACGTCGATCTTCTGAGAAAAGTTTAGTCACGATCGCTTCGCGACCTTTGGGTAATTCATCGATAGTAGATACATCAAGATCAGCAAAATAACTCATAGAAAGTGTTCTGGGAATCGGGGTAGCACTCATCATCAGCTGATGTGGCTCAATCACTTTATTTAATTCGCCTTTTTTTCTTAATGCTAATCTTTGTTCAACCCCAAATCGATGTTGTTCATCAATAATACTTAAACCTAATTTTTTAAACACGACATGCTCTTGAAAAAGCGCGTGCGTGCCTACAACAATCTGTGCTTCTCCTGATGTCGTCATATTTAAAGAAATCTCGCGATCTTTTTTGGATTGACTGCCGGTTAGCCAAGCTACCTCAATATCTAGAGGGGTTAACCACCCAGTAAGTTTACGATAATGTTGTTCCGCTAAAATTTCAGTAGGTGCCATAAAAGCCACCTGACTTCCATTCTCTATAACTTGTAAGGCTGCAATGGTCGCTACTACTGTTTTACCACTTCCTACATCGCCCTGTAATAACCTTTGCATCGGATAGTTTTTTTCAAGATCATTTTTAATTTCTTGAATGACTTTTTTTTGTGCTGAGGTTAAATCAAATTCAAGCTTATCCATAAACATGGTTGTGATTTTATTTTTGGATTTTAATGGCGTAGCTGTGAGCGCTCGCCTTATCAAATAATTAGATCTTAAAGATAATTGTTGTGCTAAAAATTCATCAAAGATAATTCTTTGATAAGGTCTACTTGCAAATGTCTCGTGGCTTGCAACCTCTTTAAAATCTTTTGGGTGATGAATACTTTTTAAACTTTCATAAAGGTTTGGTAAGTGCAATTTCTCATAGATCACTGGTAAAAATAAATCTTTTAAATAATTTTTTAAATCAAAGTGAAGAAACACCTTATCAATCGCATCTTTGACTGTTTTTTGTCCCACACCTGCAACTAATGAATAAATGGGTGTTAATGCTTCTGGTAATGTATCCCCCTCGCGAACTAACTTACATTGCGGATGAATCATCTCGAATGCAAATAGATTATGACGCGCTTCTCCTAGAACTCGAATACGCGTTCCGACTTCAAACATCTTCATTTGGCTTGGGTAAAAATGGAGAAACCGAAGCTGCAAACTTGCTGATTCATCTTTGACTTGTACGATGAGCATTTTTTTTGGCTTATAAACAATTTCAGCCCTAATGACTTCTGCTTCTACTTGAGAAAGCATGCCCATTTGAATATCTCGAATAGGTGTCACGATGGTTTCGTCAATATAACGAATAGGAAGATGCATAACTAAACCAAATACATCCTCAATGCCCAATTTTTTGAGCTTGTTTAATACTGAAGGTGTGTAAAGCTTAAGCTCGGTTAAAGAAGTCAGATTAAAATGCTCTTAAAAAGATAAATTAAATAACGACGACACCGTCAGCTTCGATAAGTGCATTTCTAGGAAGTGATGCAACACCTACCGCAGCTCTTGCCGGATAAGGCTGTGTAAAATATTCGCCCATAATGGTATTCACCAGCGCAAAATGAGATAAATCTGTTAAATAAATATTAATTTTAACAATATCGGTTAGCGAAGCGTTTGAAGCTTCTACAACTGATTTTAAATTTTTAAATACTTGATGAATTTGTGCCTCAATGCCCTCGACCAATTTCATAGATTGGGGATCGAGTGCAATTTGCCCTGACAAGTAAATAGTATTACCTGTTTTGACAGCTTGAGAATATGTGCCAATCGCTTCAGGTGCATTTTTTGTTTGAATAATTTCTTTTGTCATTTCTTCAATCTTTCTTATGTAATAAATTTGCTTATGAGGTTTTCATTTTGACGCGACTAATTCTCGAAATATTACTAATCTTTCTTAAATTTCGTATCAGTTCTGCTAAATGAATGCGATTATGAACTTGTACAATAAAATTCACATTCACGAAATGTCCGCCATCGGATTCTTCTACATTCACATTATCAATATTTGAATCTGATTCTGCAATCACAGATGAGATCTTAGCTAACATGCCGCGCTCATTTAACACCATGATTTGAAGATTCACTTTAAATAAGCGATCTGGATTAGGATCCCATTCAACATCTAACCATTTATCAGGATCAAGTTTAAATTTACGAATAGCTAAACAATCATGTGTATGAACGACGAGCCCTTTATCTTTGTTAATAAATCCTAAAATAGGATCCCCTGGAATAGGATGGCAACATATAGCTAATTGAATAGCCATACTTTCTGAGCCTTTAATAGTAATGACATCTAATTGCTTATGTTTGCCTTTCACATGATTAATTCCATCCATAAAACTAATCAATTGATGTGCCACCATAACGTTCATGCGTTTTCCCAAACCAATTTCAGCCAAGATATCTTCTTTAGTTTTAAGCCCATAATCGCTGATTAATTTTTTCCAATGAGATTCTTTAACGGAGGATGGACTGATGTGAAGCGCTTTGAGTGCTTGGTTAAGCATGCCTTCGCCAAGCCTTGAGGACTCTTCTGATTCAATTGATTTTAAATATTGTCGAATATGTGATCTAGCTTTACCTGTAATCACAAAATTAAGCCATGCCGGATTGGGTTTAGCTAAGGGTGCCGTAATAATTTCAATATGATCTCCATTATTCACTTCGGCACGAAGTGGCACGAGCTCCTGATTATATTTGGCTGCTACGCAACAATTACCGACATCACTATGCACTGCATATGCGAAATCAACTGCAGTGGAGCCTTTTGGCAATGCCAAAATTTTTCCTTTAGGCGTAAAAACATAAACTTCATCAGGGAAAAGATCAACTTTTAAATGTTCTAAAAATTCAAGTGAATCAGCGCTGTCTGATTGAATTTCTAGAAGACGTTTTAACCATTGATGTGTTTGTTGTTGAAGTTCGGTGAGATGTACGTCTTTAGTTTTATATAACCAATGGGCTGCTACGCCTGCCTCAGCTAGTTTGTGCATTTTTTCACTGCGAATTTGCACTTCGATAGGTGTTCCAAATGGTCCAAACAAACTTGTATGTAACGATTGATAGCCATTAGCTTTTGGAATTGCTATGTAATCTTTAAATTTACCTGGGAGTGGTTTATATAAGCTATGCAACGCACCTAACGCAGAGTAAGCATCATTCGCTTCTTTCACAATAATTCTGAATGCATAGATGTCATTAATTTGCGCAAATGACATACTTTTTTCGCTCATCTTTTTATAAATGCTATAAGTATTCTTTTCTCGCCCCGTAACTTCAGCATTCATTTTCATCTCTACTAATTTTTGCTGAATGGATGCCGTTATTTTTTCAACGACTTCACGACGATTACCTCGAGAAGCTTTCATGGCTTTTTGAATCGCGCGATAGCGCATAGGATAAAGATATTTAAAACTTAAATCTTCAAGTTCTTGATAAATTGTATTTAACCCTAATCGATTTGCAATGGGCGCATAAATATCATGTGTTTCTTGTGCAATACGTTTTTGTTTTTCAGGTCTTAAAACATCTAACGTTTGCATATTGTGAAGGCGATCAGCTAACTTTACTAAGATGACACGGACGTCATTTGACATCGCTAATAACATTTTTCTAAAATTTTCGGCTTGCGCTTCCGTGGCATCTTGAAATTCAATTTTATCGAGCTTGGATAAACCATCGACTAATACGGAAACTTGTTTACCAAATTTCTTTTCAATTTCTTTGTTGGTAATGGTTGTGTCTTCAACAACATCGTGGAGAAGGGCTGCGAGAATCGTAGGGGCATCAAGATGAAGTTTGGCTAAAGTGCATGCCACAGCGACAGGATGAACAATATAAGGCTCGCCACTTCGTCGCGATTGGCCATGGTGGGCTTCTTCGCTAAAGCGATAGGCATCCCATATTTTCTGGATGTCTTTTGTTTTTAAATAAACTTTAAGAAGGGTCGTGAGCTCGGACTGTTCGTTATCAACGGGCAGTAGGGGGAGTGGCGGTGTTTTTTGAGCCTCCGCTTTATTGAAATGAGCGGTACTAGCCATGGTCTGAGGTCTTTTAAGGGCTAAAGCCCTAATTTAAGAAATTAGTACGTTGTTTTTCTATTTAAGATATCAAGACCAACTTTACCTGCTGCAATTTCTCTTAATGCTAATACCGTAGGCTTGTCTCTTAAGCCGTGTGTGCTTACTAAAGCTTCAGCGCCATTAGCTAATTGTCTTGCGCGGTAAGCGGCAGCTAAAGTAAGTTTAAAGCGATTAGGAATCATCTCTAAACAATCATCTACTGTAATTCGTGCCATGTTATTTCTCCAAATTTCAAGTCAAGTTTTTAATTAAGTGGCTATGTCGTGTAAGCTGAATATGACACATCAATCGAGTGGATCGAATAATGGCCATAAGATCGTGGAGCGCTACTTCAAAGTCATCATTGATTGTAACATAATCGAACTCATCCACATGGCTCATCTCTTCTCGCGCAACCGCAAGTCTCATTGCAATCGTCTCTTCAGAGTCATGCCCACGGTTGTTTAATCTTTCAGCGAGCGTTTCGACAGAAGGTGGCAATACAAAGATTGAAACTGCCTCTTTAAATTGAGCTTTTAATGCTTGAGCGCCTTGCCAATCGATTTCTAGAATCACGTCTTTCTTTTGATCGAGAATAGACTGCACTGACTTTTTACTTGTGCCATACATGCCGCCGTGACACTCAGCAGATTCTAAAAATTCACCCTTCTTCTTCAAGTCTAAAAAGGTCGCTTCATCAACAAAATGATAATCTGCGCCATTGACTTCGCCGGGTCGTGGCTTTCTAGTTGTGTGGGATACAGAAGCTTGAAGATCTTTATCTTTATTTAATAACGCTTTAACAAGTGTCGTTTTACCGGCACCGGAGGCTGCTGCAATAATGAATAAATGGGTTTGGCTCATATAAAAGGCTTAATCGTTATTATTCGATATTTTGAATTTGTTCACGCATTTGCTCAATCAAAACTTTTAAATCCACTGATATTTGCGAAGTTTTAGGTGAAATCGATTTTGAACCTAAAGTGTTCGCCTCGCGATTCAGTTCTTGCATCATGAAATCTAATTTTTTACCTATTTGGCCATCTATTTTAAGTAACCGTCTTACTTCATCAATATGGGAAGTAATACGATTAAGCTCTTCGTCGATATCCATCTTTTGTATGAAAATAAGAAACTCTTGTTTGAGCCGATCTTCATCGATTGCAATTAAAGCTTCTTTAAACTTGTTCTCAATTTTGCTTTGATGCTCTTTAATTAGAGTAGGTAATATTTTCTTAGCTTCCCCTACTAAGATTTCAATCTCTTTAAGTTTATCCAATAGAATTTTTTGTAACTTTTCACCCTCGCGCGCTTTTGACGCTTGAATTTCTATGAGCGCTTCTTT
>CAIWQV010000032.1 GCA_903914945.1 uncultured Methylophilaceae bacterium | reverse complement strand
TAGAAATCGAAGGGTTGCCTGATCTAAAAATTGAGCAAGCTTTTGAATTCGCTGACGCATCGGCTGAAAGATCTGCAAATGGATGCACGGTAAAACTTAGTACTGAGCCGATCATTGAATATATCAAATCAAATATTGCACTTATTAAAAATCTAGTTGATAACAATTATGAAGATAAAAGAACATTATTGCGTCGCATGAAAGCGATGGAAGACTGGTTGAAAAATCCAACATTACTAGAAGCCGACAAAGATGCTGAGTATGCAAGTATTATTGAAATTGATCTTAATGAAATTAAAGAGCCATTAATCGCATGCCCGAATGATCCAGATAATATCAAGCCATTATCTGAGATTGCAGGTAATAAAATTGATGAAGTATTTATTGGAAGTTGTATGACCAATATTGGACATTATCGTGCTGCAGCTAAACTGCTTGAAGATAGGGATAAAATTCCAACACGTTTATGGATTGTGCCACCCACTCGAATGGATGAAACAGAACTTAAGAAGGAGGGTGTTTACAGCGTTTTCAATAAAGTAGGCGCTAGAACAGAGATGCCTGGATGTTCACTCTGTATGGGTAATCAAGCGCGCGTTGATGATGGGGCTCATGTTTTTTCAACGAGCACGAGAAATTTTGATAATCGCATGGGGAAAGACGCTCAGGTTTATTTGGGCTCTGCAGAACTCTCAGCAGTGTGTGCCGCCTTAGGTAAAATTCCAACACTTGATGAATATCTTGCAGTTAGTAATCAAAAACTTTCAAAAGATTCAAATTCAATTTATCGATATTTAAATTTTGATCAAATGCCAGAATACAAACCTAAAAAAGTAATTGAGATTACTGAAATTTAATACATGAAGACATCTATTAAAAAAGAGGATTTTATTGAAAGCATCAGCGATGCTTTGCAATTTATTTCTTATTACCATTCAGAAGATTTTATTTTGTCGATGCGTGAAGCCTACATTAAAGAAACATCTATTCCTGCAAAAGATGCCATGCTTCAAATTCTTACAAGCTCAAAGATGAGCGCTATGGGTCAAAGACCTATATGCCAAGACACTGGCATTGTGATAGCTTTTATAGAAGTGGGTATGGATGTGGAGTGGGTATCAGATCTTTCGATTGAAGATATGGTTAATGAGGGTGTGAAGCGCGCATATACGAATAAAGACAATCCACTTCGGCCTTCAATGGTTTCAGATCCTGCGGGTAAAAGACAAAACACAAAAGACAATACACCTGCAGTGACGCATGTGAAATTAATTCAAGGCAACAAAGTTCATGTCTCTGTCAGTGCAAAGGGTGGAGGTTCAGAAAATAAAGCTCAATTCACAACACTCAATCCATCAGACAGTATTGTCGATTGGGTATTAAAAGTGATTCCTGAAATGGGCGCAGGCTGGTGTCCCCCAGGCGTAATTGGTATTGGGATTGGCGGATCTGCGGAAAAAGCCATGCTGATGGCAAAAGAGTCACTTATGTTACCGATTGATATTCAGTCACTGGTTAATCGTGGACCAAAGAATAAGACTGAGGAATTACGTGTCGAGCTTTATAACAAAATTAATCAACTCGGCATTGGCGCTCAAGGTTTTGGGGGCTTAACTACGGTGCTTGACGTTAAGATTATGGATTATCCCTGTCATGCCGCATCTTTGCCTGTAGCCTTAATTCCTAATTGTGCAGCCACAAGACATACACATTTTATTTTAGATGGTTCAGGCCCGGCACATTTTAAAATCCCCGATTTAAATATTTGGCCTCAAGATGTTTGGGCCGCACAAAAAGATGCCAAAAGAGTTAACCTTGATGCTATCGATAAAGCATCAATGAAAAAATGGAAAGAGGGCGACTTACTTTTATTATCTGGAAAATTACTGACGGCAAGAGATGGTGCGCATAAAAAAATTGCTGATCTCCTTAAAAAAGGAGAAACCTTACCTAAAGACATTAATTTTAAAAATAAATTTATTTATTATGTCGGACCTGTTAATGCAGTACGGAATGAAGTGATAGGACCAGCAGGCCCTACAACAGCAACACGCATGGACCCATTTATGGAAATGATGTTGAGCGAATTAGGGATTATGGGAACGATTGGAAAAGCAGAGCGCGGTGAAGAAGCAATTCATACAATAAAAAAATATGAGTCAGTTTATTTAAGTGCAGTGGGAGGTGCGGCTTATCTTGTTTCAAAAGCTATTACTTCATCGAAGGTAGTGGCATTTCCAGAGCTTGGCATGGAAGCCATTTATGAATTTGAGGTTAAAGATATGCCAGTGATGGTTTCTGTTGATAGTCAAGGGAAATCAATATACTCAGAAGCGCCTTCGCGATGGAAAAATAAATCAATTCCTTTGAAATTATCTTCTTAAGAATATTTTGTTTAAATATAGGGAACAATTTAATGTATATAAAGTCAATTAACTATATTTCAAATAATATTTTAATTATGAAAACTCTTTTTAAATCTTTTTTATTTTTTTGGATGATTCCAGCTATGTCATATGCCGCATGTCTTCCTTTATACGATCATCAATTTAATACCTTACAAGGTGACAAAATTAACTTATGTGACTACCAAGCGAAACCTATATTAGTTGTGAATACTGCAAGTAAGTGCGGGTTTACACCGCAATTTAATGCTCTAGAGGCTGTATATAAAAAATATCATGATAAAGGTCTATTGGTGATTGGCTTTCCGTCGAATGATTTTAATCAAGAATTAAGTACCGATAAAGAAGTGAAAGATTTTTGCAAATTAACTTATGCAGTTGAATTTCCAATGACAACAAAATCGAATGTGACAGGTAAAAATGCAAATCCTTTTTATCAAGAACTCATTAAGGCGACAGGTACAATGCCTCAATGGAATTTTCATAAATACTTAATATTGCCTCAAGGTAAAAAAGTTTATGCATTTACGAGTGATGTCACACCCGACTCACCTGAGATACTCGATAAAATTAAAGCAGAGTTGAAGTAATACGTTTTAAGTATTAGGTTGGCGAATCTTTTGTAGGATGATTGCCGAGAGCTCTTCGACAGAGCGTGTAGTAGAATCGGCCCAAGGAATGCCGGCTCTTTTCATAAGATTTTCACAATCAGTAATTTCTTTTCTACAATTATCAAGCGAAGCATAGGTACTGTTTGGACGTCTTTCACTTCGAAGACTGCTCAACCGATCCGCTTGTATGGTTAATCCGAAAATTTTATCGATATAACCTTCCAAAATAGGGGGCAATGCTTTTCTTTCAAAATCTTCAG
>CAIWQV010000031.1 GCA_903914945.1 uncultured Methylophilaceae bacterium | reverse complement strand
GTTTGCAAAACATATTAATAATGAATCTACTTCATGGATCTTTACATCAGCAACACTTGCTGTAAAAACTAATTTTGATCATTTCAAAAACCAACTAGGCTTAATGGATGCAGATTCAGTCTCTAAAGAGAGCCCATTTAATTATGCTGAAAAAGCTTTACTCTTCGTTCCCAAAGTAATGCCGGAGGCCAATCACGAGAATTTTAATTTCGCAGTTGTGAATCAAATTTATCCTTTCATTAAAGCAAGTAAGGGTAGAGCGTTTATCTTATGTACGACATTAAAATCGATGCGGGAAATATTTACACTCCTTCAAGACAAAATTGAAACAGATCAATTGGATTATCCAATCTACCTTCAAGGGGATGGCTCAAGAAATCATCTTTTAAATAAATTTAGAGAACACGGTCACGCTATCCTTATAGGTTCCTTAAGTTTTTGGGAGGGTGTGGATGTAAAGGGCGACGCTTTGTCATTAGTGGTAATAGATAAATTACCATTTTTTTCACCAGAGGATCCCGTCCTTGCTGCGAGAATTGATAAAATCAACCAAAGTGGCAAGAATGCTTTTATGGAATATCAACTGCCTAATGCAGTCATTACTTTAAAACAGGGCGCAGGTCGATTAATAAGGGATGAGTTTGATAAGGGCGTACTTGTGATATGCGATACAAGGGTTATTGATAAAGCTTATGGAAAAAGAATGTGGCAGAGTTTACCTCCTTTCGCTCGAACGCGAGACGATTTAGAAGTCATCCAATTCTTAGAAAAAATTTAATTTATGAAAATTTTATCCTTAGATACCTCTACTGAATATATGTCTTTAGGCTTGAAGATTGATGAAGATTTTTATTCGGTCAATATCAAGGCTGGACAGACGCATTCAGAAATTGTCTTACCAGAAATAAAAAAATTATTAAGCGAACATCAATTAATGACAAAAGATCTTGATGCTATAGCATTTGGCAGAGGGCCAGGCTCATTTACAGGCATAAGAATTGCCTGCGGTATCGCGTATGGATTAGGTTATGGCGCGTCGATTCCAGTCATTGGTGTTAATAATCTTTTGGCGCTTGCTGATAGCTCGGGCAGAAATAAAGTGATTAGTAGTATTGATGCCAGAATGGGTGAAATATATTTAAGTGCTTATATAAAGGATAGTAAAACATTTTCAAATCCCATTATCGAAGGGGTTTATAAGCCCCATGAATTACCTCAGCTTGCAGAATCAGGCTGGACTTTGATTGGCAATGCAATCGAAACATATGAAAAAGAAATGAAAGATCATTTTGGCCAACAGATAGATGATCTTATAGACAGCCCATACGAAGTGGTCGAATCTATTTCAAAGCTGGCAAAACCTTTCATTAAGAATAAAGCATTCGAGTTGATTAATGCCGAGCCTGTTTACCTAAGAAATAAAGTTGCCTTTACCACAGAAGAGCGAAAAGCATTTAATGCAATTCAGTAACTTTAAGGAGAGTGATTTAAGTGCAATTGAATTGATTGAAAATGAAGTTCACGCCCACCCTTGGACGCGAGGTAATTTTTTAGATTCAATAAAATCAAGCCACACATGTTTGATGATGAAGCTCAATGAAGAAATTGTAGGCTTCTCAGTCATGATGTTTGTATTAGATGAATGCCATCTGCTTAATATAAGTATAAAAAAAAATATGCAAAAAAAAGGCTTTGGGTCACATTTTCTCAAAGAAGTGATTCGACGGGCAAGGTTAGCTCATTCGAAAACAATCTATCTTGAAGTGAGGATATCCAATCATGCTGCCATTCATTTATATGACAAACATGGGTTTAATGAAATGAGCATCAGAAAAGACTATTATCGTGCTAAAGAAGGGCGGGAAGATGCAGTGTTAATGGGGCTCGTAATTTGATGGATGCTGATTATAAAAAAAGAATCTTAAAAGAGCTTGAATTATTCCCTTTATGGAAGGAAAAAAACAAGCCAAGTGCCGAACTTCTTTTAAATACAGATTTAAGGGCTGTTGAAGCTGATTCATTTTTTGCATTCAAAATTAATTACACAGAAGGTTCCTTATTACTTTTGAGTCAAAACTTCGCATCGGGAACGGAAGAGTCTGCTCAAGACTTGTTTTTAAATATTGCAAAATTTATATCAACGACGATAGGCATAGATACATTCCAAAAGAGTCATTTATTAACGCTCACTAAAGATCAATTAAGTGAGCTTTGTTTAAAGACCCCCCCAAAGCATGTATTAGTTTTTGGACTAAATAATGATTTGTTTGAAGAATACAAAACAAATGTTTTGATGAATAATGTCACTATGAACATTAAGCATACGGTTGATATTAATCATTTACTGCAAAACCCAAAAGATAAGAAATTGGTTTGGGAAAATATTTTAGATTTAATAAAAGCTTTTTAAATAAGAAAGAACATAAATGCTCGCATCAAAATTTTATATTTCAACCCTAAAAGAGGCGCCTTCAGAAGCTGAGCTTATCAGTCATAAGCTTATGATTCGTGCAGGTTTTATTAAGCGCCTAGGCTCAGGCTTGTATTCTTGGATGCCACTTGGTTTAAAAGTATTAAGAAAAATTGAGGCCATTGTTAGAACTGAAATGAACCAGGCTGGAGCGGTGGAGTTATTGATGCCAGCCATCCAACCATCCGAATTATGGGAAGAGACAGGCCGATGGGAGCTTTTCGGTCCACAGATGTTAAAGATCAAAGATCGTCATGACCGAAGTTTTTGTTTTGGACCGACACATGAAGAAGTCATCACAGATATCGCCAGAAAAGAAATTAATAGTTACAAACAGTTACCTATTAATTTCTATCAGATTCAAATGAAATTTAGAGATGAGATTAGACCTCGTTTCGGTGTGATGCGTGCCCGCGAGTTTCTTATGAAAGACGCCTATTCTTTCCATACATCAAAAACTTCATTGCAAGCAACCTATGACGCGATGTATCAGGCTTATACGAATATTTTTAATAAGATAGGTCTTCAGTTTAGAGCAGTGAAAGCCGATACCGGTGCTATTGGAGGAGACGGATCTCATGAGTTTCATGTCTTAGCTGATTCTGGAGAAGATGCGATCGCATATAGCTCGGTGTCTGACTACGCCGCTAATATTGAATTAGCAGAGGCAATTCTGCAAGATGACAAAAGACCAGATGCAAAAGAGTCGATGGTTAAATTTGATACGCCGAAACAAACAACATGTGATGACGTAGCAAAGTTAATCGGAGTCTCTATTCAAAAGACAGTCAAAACAATAGCGCT
>CAIWQV010000030.1 GCA_903914945.1 uncultured Methylophilaceae bacterium | reverse complement strand
TGAAGCTTCCACTTGTTTTAAGCCAAATTCACGATCTGAAAAAACAAGCCACATCTCTTTACCACCTTCAAGTGGCTTCACATAAAACTGTTTATTTTTTTCACATTGATATAAAGAAGCATCTTTGGGGGCTGTTGAGAGTTCACGATAGTCTCCATTCAACATTGGTAAATTGACCTCAGGTATTTTCATACTCCCACAACTTACAAGTAAGCTTGATATGGCTACTAACATTATTTTTTTAACCATCTTTTTCATTGAGCTTCTTTCAATAAGGATTCATCTAATTGGCTTAATACAGTTTCAATCGCATGCACTGCGTTGTCATCATGATTAAGTTTTGCTAACTTTAACAAATAAAATTGTGCTTGTGCATGGCGCGGATTTTTTTTAACAACATCATTTAATTCTTTTTTAGACATTTCGTAATCTTTTAATTCAAAGCGTGCAATCGCATCCGTAAAAAGTGCTTCGTTCGATTGCGGTTCATTTTTAAGCCATAGCGCTGCAATCTCTTTCAGACGATCCCATTGGCTTTCGCGGGCTGCATCATATGTTTGCATAAAAAAAGGTCTCTTTTCAATGGGTGCATCCCAAAAAGGTAATTCAGTTTGAGCAGTCAGCTGTATGTCTTTTCCTTGACGCATGAGATTCTTAATCCATTCCACAGGAATACTATAGTAATAAGCATATCGTCCCGGACTTTTAAATGTAGTGAGGCCAATTAAATGACCTTCATCATCAAAAAGTCCGCCGCCGGATGCACCCATCGCAAAACCTGCGGACGATTGAATAATATTTTCATTGTCTAATGTATATAAAGCTTTAATGCTTCCAAACGACACAATCGGTTTAATAGCATTACCACCAAAGCTTTTAGAAAAAACAGATTGCTCGTAAGTTAATTTTTTAGTGTCGCCTAAAGTGACAGGCTTAATATCAAGAAATTTAAATTGCAGAATACATAAATCGTGACGCCAATCGGCTTTCATTCCAGTCGGTGAAAATGCTTCGCCAAATTTACCGATCTGAACACCTTGCGCATTAGCGACTACATGACAATTGGTTGCAACTTGATTTTCGGCGACCACAATTCCAGAGCCGACACCATGATTACCTATTTTATCTACAACATGAACTTTTACAATGGCAGGTGAAATACCAAAAGTCACATCATCAGAAGGAAATGAAAAAGCGGGGACAGAAATAAAAAGAAAGAGAAAAAGAAAAGCTAATCTATACATGATGGGATCCTAGAGGGTATAAGCAATGTATAGATAAGGAACTAAGGAGCTTAGTTCCTTAAAAATAACATCTTAGCCACATTTGCTATCACCACAACTCAAGCATGTGAGACATCCATCCATCATGATGACTGCTTTTGTTTGGCATTTGCTACAAAGTTGTGAGCCTTTTGGATAGCCTGTGCTATCGATCTCGTCGGAATGTTTTTCCATATATTCAGCG
This sequence comes from uncultured Methylophilaceae bacterium, assembly GCA_903914945.1. Taxonomy (GTDB): domain Bacteria; phylum Pseudomonadota; class Gammaproteobacteria; order Burkholderiales; family Methylophilaceae; genus Methylopumilus. The sequence continues at coordinate 8,251 of CAIWQV010000030.1, read as the reverse complement.
CGTTTTTCATCCATCAATTTTTTTTGATGTTCATCAGGCAATGCTTTTTTAAGCATACCAATATCAATTAAATGCTGCTCAACCACTTCACCAATTTCAGCGACTAAACTCGGCACGTACTTGCCACCTTTTTTATAGTAACCGCCATTTGGATCGAATACGCTATGAAGCTCTTCCACCAAGAATGTCAAATCACCACCTTTTCTGAAGACAGCAGACATGACGCGAGTCAAGCCTACGATCCATTGGAAGTGATCCATATTTTTTGAATTAATAAAAATTTCAAAAGGTCGACGATGTTCTTGCGGCGTACCTTCATTCATGATGATGTCATTGATCGTAATATAAAGTGCATGCTCAGTAACAGGCGTCTTTACTTTATAAGTCGATCCTGTAATTTTTTCAGGGCGGCCTAAAGGCTCACCCAATTGCACTACATTTTGATTTTCTTTTTGAGTTAAAGCATTCGCTTTGTCTTCTTCAGAAACAACGTTATACCCAACGATCTTTTTTTCAATTTTAATTGCCATTATTTTCCCTTGATGTCTTTTTTAGAACTTACCGTAATAACCTTCTTTGAGTGCGTCATAAAGATTTGCCGCGGAGTGAGTTTCACCGTCGTATTCAATTTCTTCATTGCCCTTCACTTCAACTTGAGAACCATCATCTAACGTAAATTTATAAGTCGTGTTCTCTAAATCTTTTTCTGTGACTAATACGCCTTGGAAAGCCTCAGGGTTAAATCTGAATGTCGTACAGCCTTTAAGGCCTTTGTCATATGCGTATAAATAAATATTTTTAAAGTCTTCATAATCGTAGTCTGTTGGCACATTGATTGTTTTAGAAATCGAACTATCAATCCATTTTTGTGAAGCCGCTTGAATATCCACGTGTGCTTTCGCTTGAATAGTTGAAGAATCTAAAAAGTAATCAGGTAATTTTTCATCTTCATTTTCTGAAAATGGCATCGCTTTAGCATTGATTAATTCGCGATATGCTAATAACTCGTAAGAATACACATCCACTTTTTCTTTTGATTTTTTACCTTCGCGGATCACATTGCGACTGTAATGATGTGCGAAAGAAGGCTCAATACCATTACTTGCATTATTAGCGAGCGATAATGAAATGGTACCTGTTGGTGCAATTGAACTATGATGAGTAAAACGTACACCTTTTTTAGAAATCTTGTTACGTAAGCCTTCTGGGAATTGCTGCATGTAGCGGCTATATTTACCGAGCAACACTTTGCCTTTAACTTTAGCACCTACTTTAATACCATCGGCTGCCATCTCAGGACGCTTCGCCAACATATCAGCGGTCACCACAAATTCTTCTTCCATAATGGGTGCTGCACCTTTTTCATCGGCTAAATCAATACCTGTTTCCCAACCCACCTCGGCCAAAATGCGGCTCACTTCATCAGTGAATTTTAAAGAATCATCATCACCGTATCTCATCTTGAGCATTGTGAGTGTTGAACCTAAGCCCAAATAGCCCATACCATGACGACGTTTACGTATAATTTCTTTACGTTGCTCTTCGAGTGGCAAGCCATTAATCTCGACGACGTTATCAAGCATGCGCGTAAAAATTGCAATCACTTCTTTATATTCAGCCCAATCAAAAAATGCTTCATCTGTGAAAGGTTTCTTCACAAATTTTGTTAAGTTCACAGAGCCTAATAAACAAGCACCGTAAGGCGGGAGCGGCTGCTCACCACATGGATTGGTAGCACGAATATTTTCGCAGAACCAGTTGTTGTTCATTTCGTTTACACGATCAATCAAAATAAAACCTGGCTCAGCAAAATCGTATGTCGATGACATGATGATGTCCCACAAACGTCTTGCTTTAATGGTTTTGTAAACGCGGCATGCCACTTTGCCAGCGTCTATGCCTTCAGTTTTAGTGAGGTATTTACCTTTCACAGGCCACTCTCTCCAAACGACTTGGCTTTCGTCGTTCACATTTAAACCGTCGACGATCGATTCTTTTTCGGTGACAGGGAACGCTACTTTCCAATCGCTGTCGGCTTTCACAGCTTCCATAAATTCTTTGGTGATTAAGCATGAAAGATTAAATTGACGGAGTCGGCCATTTTCACGTTTGGCTTTAATAAAATCTGTGACATCAGGATGTGAAATATCAAAGGTTGCCATTTGTGCACCACGACGACCACCCGCAGATGACACGGTGAAACACATCTTGTCGTAAATATCCATAAATGAAAGTGGGCCGCTCGTATAAGCCCCCGCACCTGCAACGAAAGCACCTTTAGGTCTTAACGTCGAGAATTCGTAGCCAATGCCACAACCTGCTTTTAATGTCAGGCCTGCTTCATGCACTTTATCTAGAATGCCAGACATACTATCTTCCACAATCCCAGATACCGTACAGTTAATCGTGCTAGTCGCTGGCTTATGCTCTAACGCACCCGCATTCGAAGTAATACGACCTGCTGGGATGGCGCCATGTCTTAATGCCCATAGAAACTTTTCGTACCATTCTTCTCTTTTAGCTGGGATTTCAACATCCGCCAATGCTCTTGCGACTCGCACAAAGGAGTCGTCGATATTCTTATCAACGTGTTCGCCCTGTTTTGATTTCAAACGATATTTTTTATCCCAAATATCAAGCGACACATCTTGAATCGGTATTTCGTGGTCTTGATGATCACTTTGAGTGGATTTTGGACGAACAGCTTTGAGCATGAATTTCCCCTGAATTATTCTTTTTTATATATATTTTTACTAAATTGACTGCTAGACGGTATTTTGCTTAAAACCACAAGATATAGTGGTTTTGTAGACATATTATCCATGGTCTAGTGGTCCGTCAACCGAAATATATGCACAAAAATAGAGCAAAAGTTAACCCCTATTTTTCGAGGTTAACTTTTTAAAACTAAGCAAGGCCTTTATCTAAAAATAAATTAAACACAAGTTCATCAAGATGGTTTATGCGAAAATATCGCCATGATTCGCTTTTTCTATAGTCTTTTAGTCTATTTTCTTCTTCCTTTCACCTGCATTAAGCTGATTTATCGAGGATTTAAGCAGCCTGACTATTTAAAACACTGGAATGAGCGTTATGGTTTTTATAGTGATTCCACCAAAAAAATATGGGGCAAACGAAAAACGCTCTGGATTCATGCCGTTTCTGTTGGTGAAACTAAAGCTGCAATTCCATTGATTCAGCTTTTTTTAAAAAAATATCCGCGTCATCATTTGCTCATCACGCATGGCACGCCTACAGGACGGGCGACTTCGATTGATATTAAGCATCCTCGAATCGATCGCATCTATCTTCCTTTTGACACACCCTTTGCCACACAAAGATTTTTAAATACGTATAAACCTCAAATGGGCCTCTTACTTGAAACGGAACTTTGGTTTAATTTGATTCATCAAGCACACTTAAAATCAATTCCACTTTATTTAGTCAACGCACGCTTATCTGAAAAATCATTTCAGCTTTATAAAAAGATATTGCTACTTATCAAACCATCACTTCAAAAATTAAATGGTGTGTTAGCGCAAACACATGGAGATAGGAAACGCTTTGAATCGCTTGGAGCAAGGAGCGTTGAAGTAATAGGTAATTTAAAGTTTGATGTTACGCCACCCCAAGAAACAAATAAAAAAAGTGCAGCCCTTAAAAAACATTTACATTTAAAAAATCAATCGGTACTTTTGATTGCAAGCTCAAGACAAAAGGAAGAAGAAATTATTCTGCAAAGTTTATTAAAACTTCATATAAAGAATCACGTGACTATTTTTGTACCACGTCATCCGCAAAGATTTAATGAAGTGGAATTGATGTTAAAAAAATATCGCGTTCAATTTATTAAGCGCAGCGATAAAAAAATTAAAGCAAAACCTTATCAATTTATTTTAGGTGATTCTATGGGTGAGATGTATGCATATTACTCGCTTGCCAATGTCGCACTCATGGGTGGCACAATGCTCCCATATGGAGGTCAAAACCTCATTGAATCAATGGCGATGAAAGTTCCAGTCATTTTAGGTCCCCATACCTATAACTTCCATGATGTATCCAACGAAGCCATTCGCGTAGGTGCGGGATTAAGAATTAAAACATTGGATGAGTTAGAAAAAGTTTTACCTCAGATGCTTAAATCATCTTCTCAATCGAAAATGAAAAAAGCCTGTACTGATATGATGCGAACACATCAAGGTGCGACATTAAAGATCTTCAATAAAATTAAATCTACGATTTGATAAGTTTAGCGATCGCTTTAAAGTGATCGCCTTCAGCAACACGTAACCACTCAAACATCACCGATTCTGAATTAGTAATCACAATGCCTTCAGACCTTAGTCGCGCAATCGCATTTTGATGATGAAGACTGGACCTTGACAGTGTGGCATCTTCGACCACAAACACTTCTTTACCCATCGCTTTTAAAGCTAATGCCGTTTGCAAAATACAAATGTGCGTCTCTAATCCACATAAAATAATCTGTGGTCTTGATTTTACTAATGCACTTTTAAATTTAGGTTCATCAAGACAAGAAAATGTTTTTTTCTCAATCGCACGATAAGGGAGTAAAGATTTTAATTTTTTGACTGTCGTGCCTAAGCCTTTAGGATATTGCTCAGTAAAAAGAATCGGAATATCTAATAGTTTGGAGGCCTCGAGAAGTATGCTTGACACATCGATGACTTTTTTAATTTCATTTTTAGGCATGACATCCACAAGTTTATCTTGGATATCAATCATGACTACCTGACTTAAACGTTGATCATTAATCATCAGAATTAAAAAATAAATGTATTTTCATGTTGAACGTGAAGAGAAGGCACAACCGTTTCAAATAAAACTTCCTTTTCAAAATCTTGATCGCTGATTCTTGTAATTAAAGTGGCATGCATAGAAGGTGCTGACCCTAGAATAACTAAAAGCCTCCCTTTATATTTGAGCTGATCTCGGACGCCATTTGGTTCGTGAGGTAAAGAGCCCGCAAAAAGCATCGCGTCATAGGGCTGTTTCTTTAACCAACCTAATGAAGCATCGCCTGTCACAAATTCAATATTATTAAGCTTTAGTTTTTCACAGTTTTGTTTAGCAAGTTTGGTGAAATAAGGATTGATATCTACTGACACCACCGTTTTAACTAAACTTGCAACAAGTGCCGTGAGATAACCGCTTCCTGAACCTACCACTAAAACATGGTCTTCTTTCTTCAAAGACAAAGACTGAATGAGTCTTGCTTCTAATTTGGGTGCCAACATACACACATCGTGATGCAAAGGAATTTCTGTATCCGCAAAAGCCACGCCTTGATAAGCCGTGGGTACAAATTTTTCACGCGGCACTTGATGAAGCAAATTAAGCACTTCGGGATCCAAGACTTCCCATGTGCGAATTTGCTGTTCAATCATATTAAAACGATTTTGTTCAATGGTGTTCATTGTCATGTGCACATTATAACCAGAGAAAAGTTCACAGTTTTGATTCTCATTAAATATAAATCTAACTTGCATTTCATGGGGGTTTCGCGTAATTTTATGGAGTGCTAGGGGTCCATCTTTTAGATGGTGAGAAAAACCCTTTGAACCTGATGCGGGTAATACCGCCGTAGGGAATGCAGTCCTCTTAAAAGACTCCTTACGTTATAACAAACAAATTTAAGGAGTAATGCATGAACGCGACCGATAAACAATTACAAAAAAATATCGATCAATTTTTAAACGAAACAGCTTCGCTCGATCCTGAGGCCCTCAAGTCTTTTGCAAAATCAAAAAAAGTCTATGTGACGGGTTCGCGTCCTGATTTAAAAGTCCCTTTTAGAGAAATATCTTTATCCGATACACCTTCATCTTTTGGTGCTGAGAAAAATCCACCGGTCATGGTGTATGACACTTCAGGCCCTTATACCGATCCTGATTATCAAATTGATATTCGTAACGGACTTCCATCATTAAGATCTCAATGGATTGACGAAAGAAATGACACCGAATTTTTAGAGGGTCCTACATCTATATTCGGGCATGAGCGCAAAACAAATCCTGAGCTCACAAAAATGCGTTTCAATTTATTAAGACAGCCACGACGAGCCAAGGCAGGAAAGAATGTTTCGCAAATGTATTACGCCAAACAAGGGATTATCACCCCTGAAATGGAATACATTGCCATCCGAGAAAATCAAAGACGCGAAGGTATGTCAGCGCTTTTACAAACACAACATCCAGGTCATGATTTTGGCGCTGCTATTCCTAAGATGATCACCCCTGAATTTGTGCGAGACGAAGTCGCGCGCGGTCGCGCGATTATCCCAGCGAACATTAATCATCCTGAAACAGAGCCCATGATTATTGGTCGTAATTTTTTAGTGAAAATTAATGCCAACATCGGTAACTCGGCGCTAGGTTCTAGTATCAGCGAAGAAGTTGAAAAAATGGTATGGGGGACGCGTTGGGGTGCCGATACAGTCATGGATTTATCAACAGGCAAAAATATTCATGAAACACGTGAGTGGATTATTCGAAATAGTCCCGTTCCAATTGGCACTGTGCCGATTTATCAAGCGCTCGAAAAAGTCGATGGTAAAGCTGAAGATCTGACTTGGGAAATTTTTAAAGACACGCTTATCGAACAAGCAGAACAAGGTGTCGATTATTTTACGATTCATGCCGGTGTGAGATTAAGTTATATCCCGATGACTGCAAAACGTATGACAGGTATTGTAAGTCGAGGTGGATCAATTATGGCGAAATGGTGTTTATCACATCACAAAGAATCTTTCCTCTACACACACTTCGAAGAAATTTGCGAAATCATGAAAGCATATGATGTGAGCTTTAGTTTAGGCGATGGTTTAAGACCTGGTTCTATATATGATGCAAATGACGAAGCGCAATTTGCAGAACTTAAAACTTTAGGTGAGCTGACACAAATTGCATGGAAGCATGATGTGCAATGCATGATTGAGGGTCCAGGTCATGTGCCCATGCATCTCATTAAAGAAAATATGGAGCTTCAACTTGAACATTGTGGTGAAGCGCCTTTCTATACATTAGGTCCGCTCACGACCGACATTGCGCCTGGTTATGATCACATCACATCCGGTATTGGTGCTGCAATGATTGGTTGGTATGGTTGCGCAATGTTATGTTACGTGACACCTAAAGAACATTTAGGTTTACCTGATAAAGAAGATGTAAGAGTAGGTATCATTACTTATAAGATTGCAGCGCATGCTGCCGATCTTGCTAAAGGTCATCCAGGCGCACAAATCCGTGACAATGCACTATCCAAAGCGCGTTTCGAATTTCGCTGGGAAGATCAATTTAATTTAGGTCTAGATCCAGAAAAAGCTAAAGAATTCCACGATGAAACCTTGCCGCAAGAAGGCGCTAAACAAGCGCACTTTTGCTCTATGTGTGGCCCACATTTTTGCTCCATGAAAATCACGCAAGATGTCAGAGACTACGCAGCAGCAAAAGGTATGAATGAAGATGAAGCTTTGAAAAAAGGTATGGAAGAGAAATCGATTGAGTTTATCAAGAAGGGTGTTGAGATTTACCAAAAAACATAAATGGATATCTCACTTTATTTATCGAGTTTTATTCTAGGCCTCATTGAAGGGGCCACCGAATTCTTACCTGTAAGCTCCACCGGACATTTGATTATTGCGGGTGAGCTTTTAAAATTCAACCAAGCATCCGCCAATGTCTTTGAGATCTTTATTCAATTAGGTTCTATTCTTGCAATTGTCGTGGAGTATCGTAAAACACTTTTTAAAGTGGCAAGTAACGCTTACTCTAATAGAGAGTCTCAGAATTTTGTGCTACGTCTCTTTATTGCGTTTTTACCTGCAGCGATTCTAGGTCTTTTATTTCATAAAGCTATTAAAGCTTATTTATTTTCACCGCTTTATGTTTCATTAGCCCTCATTCTAGGTGGCATTGTGATGATAGCCATTGAGAAACGTCCTTTGAAAATCAATACAAAGACTACGAACGATATCAGCATGATGCAAGCTTTTAAAATTGGCTGTGCGCAATGCTTATCTTTAATTCCTGGCGTATCACGCGCAGCCGCAACCATCATGGGTGGCATGCTCACAGGTCTTAATCGAAAAACAGCCACAGAATTTTCTTTTTATCTTGCCATTCCTGTGATTACGGCAGCATCGCTTTTTGATTTGTTAAAAAATTTCCAAGATTTAACGATGCAAGATTTACCTATTTTTGCGATTGGCTTTGTGACCGCATTTTTAAGT
>CAIWQV010000029.1 GCA_903914945.1 uncultured Methylophilaceae bacterium | reverse complement strand
TATTCCTAACGAAGGCCCTCCTTATGTTGAACATAAAGATCTTGAAGAATGTATAGGTCTTGCAATGGGAAGCCCTACAAGATTTGGAAATATGGCAGCCCCACTTAAATACTTTGTCGATAGCACGATATCCTTATGGTTAGGTGGAAATCTTATTGGAAAGCCTGCATGTGTATTTACTTCTTCAGGTTCTCATCATGGTGGCAATGAATCTACTTTGCTTAGTATGCAACTCCCATTGCTTCATTTAGGTATGGTGATTTTAGGCGTACCTTACTCCGTTCCGGAATTGAGCAGTACTAAGACAGGGGGAACACCTTACGGCCCTTCCCATGTAGCAGGAGAATCTAACAAAGCTCCCATATCTGAGGATGAGAGAAAAATATGTCTTGCTATGGGTAAGCGACTTGCTGAAACAGCCCTAAAACTCTCCGCATGAAACATCATTTGCAATTAGGTGCTTCTATTTGCCTTATCTGTCTTATCTTGCTTTTATGTTCGTGGGAATTATTCCTAGCGCCATTTAAAAATCAAAGTTCATGGTTAGTCCTTAAGATCATACCGCTTCTTATTTCACTCTTCGGTATTCTTAAAGGTAAAATTTATACATACAAATGGACAAGTTTGCTGATACTTATTTATTTTATTGAAGGCGCAGTTAGATCCTATTCTGATCAAGGACTATCATCTAAAATAGCGCTTCTCGAAGTTTTTTTAAGTGTAATATTTTTTCTATGTGCAACATTTTATGTGAAAGTCAGTCGCCCGTAATATGAACATTCTCCTATCTAATGATGATGGTTATGAAGCGCCTGGCATTAAAATGCTAGCGAGCTATTTAAAAAAAATAGCGAATGTCACTATTGTGGCTCCTGATCAAAATAGAAGTGGTGCAAGCAATTCTTTATCGCTTGACCGACCTCTTAGCGTGACACAAGTTGAAAAAAATTATTATTATGTTAATGGAACACCAACAGACTGTGTCCATTTAGCTCTTACGGGATTGCTAGATACGATGCCTGATATGGTGATCTCAGGTATTAATAATGGTGCCAACATGGGTGACGATACAATTTATTCTGGCACGGTTGCAGCTGCAATGGAAGGGTACTTACTTGATATTCCATCTTTTGCAATTTCAATGTCACAGCACGAAGCCAAACATTTTGAAACAGCTGCATCAATTACGATTGATCTTATTTCGCATTATCAAAAAAATAAACCTAAAGATGCCATGCTATTGAATATTAATGTACCTGATATTCCTCTCGAAAAAATTCAAGGCATCCATATCACAAGACTTGGAAAAAGACACAAAGCTGAGCCTGTGAATAAAACACAAGATGAGGATGGGAATACTTTATATTGGGTTGGTGCTGCAGGACTCCCCAATGATGGCGGAGAAGGGACTGATTTTTATTCGGTGGATCGTGGTTTTGTGTCTGTATCGCCTATTCACGCCGACCTTACAAGGCATAGCCAAATCAATGACTTAAATACTTGGATGAATAACTTTAAATGAGATTAAATCTTTTTATTATTTATATAGCGCTATTTTCTTTTCTATCTGGTTGTGCGTCTAATTCGCCAGCTCCAGTGATTGAAAAAAAAATAACACCGGATAAATCAAATGCATCACAAAAAAATAAACCTGTAGCAAGAATTAAAAGGGATCCTAATCAGCCGTGTCCGGATGTTTATATCGTCAAACCAGGTGACACACTATATAGCCTTAGTCT